>JAGLCZ010000147.1 GCA_023145975.1 Candidatus Hydrogenedentota bacterium
ACACCGGCGACTTTGTACTCATGAGAAGGACTGGGTCCCGTCCCTTTGGCACCATCACCGAAATCCCAATGCCACGCACGGACGGAGATATCTCCCGGGTCAGTGGTGTCATTGAAACACACCGTAAGCGGGATTTCACCGCGCACAGGTGTCGCATCAAACTGCGGCATAATTTCCGGCACCACAGGTTGATTCGGGCATCCAGTTAGAACTAATCCCGCCGCTACCAGCGTCACTACTGTCGCTAAAAAATACACCTTAGGCATGTTGGCAAGCCTTTCCTAGTCGTCAGATACTCAACCTCACACTACAACCACGCAATACAAACATCCGCGGTACAGTCTGTCAATGATACTTAGTTTGCGATATTTTATGCAATAAAGTCAAGTATTTACCCCCGGATAAGGGCAATATCCACCCAACTAAAGTACATCCCGAGGCATTATACCCCAGTTTCTTCTGCGATAATACAGGGTAACAGTAGGTACAATCAAACCCTGAACGATAATCAGCCAATGAATATTCTCCAGTACCTTCTCATATTATGTCTTCGTATTCGGGCAAATCTGTTTATACAAGCGCATGGAACAAAAATTAGGACCACACATGGAACAATAGCCTTCCGGAAGTTGATTGGGCTCAGGGAACGCAGCGGCACGTAATTCCCGTGCCCGATCCGGATCGAGCGATAAGGCTATCTGATCCGCCCAGCGAAATTCATAACGGGCCTTACTTATAGCATTATCACGAATATGCGCCCCGGGAAACCCTTTTGCAATATCGGCAACATGAGCCGCCAACTTATGGGTAACTACACCTTCACGCACATCCTGCTTATCCGGTAACCCAAGATGTTCTTTCGGGGTTACGTAGCAAAGCATGGCAGCACCATTCAATCCAATCATTGCGCCGCCAAGGGTGGACGTAACATGATCGTAACCTGCACCAATATCTGTCGGAAGCGGACCCAATGTATAAAAAGGAGCTTCTTCACACCATTCCAACTGCTTCTTCATGTTCTCGCCAATAAGATGCAGCGGTACATGTCCCGGTCCTTCATTCATCACCTGCACATGTTTTTCCCAGGCGCGACGGGTAAGAGAACCCTGCGTCTTGAGTTCTGCAAACTGGGCAGCATCATTGGCATCATGAATTGAACCCGGACGTAATCCGTCACCAATAGACACCCCCACATCATACGCAGCAAGTATGTCGCATACATCATCCCAATGTTCATAAATAAAATTCTCTTTATTATGAAAAATACACCATTTTGCCATAATTGCCCCGCCCCGACTGACAATACCCGTAAGTCGTGTTGCAGCCAACGGGAAATGTTCCTTTAACACAGCAGCATGTAACGTAAAATAATCCACACCCTGTTCCGCCTGTTCGATGAGGGTATCACGCACAATCTCCCAGGTCAGTGCTTCCACTTCCCCGCCGGTTTTTTCGAGTGCCTGATAAATAGGCACCGAACCAATCGGTACAGGAGAATTGCGTATAATCCACTCGCGGGTATCATGAATATCAGGGCCCGTACTCAAGTCCATCACAGTGTCTGCGCCCCAATGTGTGGCCCACACCATCTTCTCCACCTCTCCTTCTATATCCCCGCTCATGGACGAATTTCCGATATTCGCGTTAATTTTCACGGCAAAGCGTCGCCCGATAATCATGGGCTCCAGTTCCGG
>JAGLCZ010000148.1 GCA_023145975.1 Candidatus Hydrogenedentota bacterium
ACAGGATATCATACCCCTCAAAAAAAACGATGCCCGAAGCGTATTAAACCGCTGCCGGGCACCACTTCAAAAATACAGATTAATCAGTGAAGATAAACTTATGCAACTGCAGGACTAAAGCCACAGCAAGTGCGCCAATTGCAAGAATAAAACTCATCAGCAAGGTATACGTACCCTGATAACCGGAAAAGTACATCGCCAATGCCGTGAAATAATAGTCCAGGTGCCCTTTCCCGCCGGACACGCCCTCGGTATATAAAAAACTGAGGCTGGTAAACCAGATAGCGACAGCAGCCAGCACCAAACTCACAGCAAACACGAAAAACAAGGTGGTTATGGAAGCAGAAAAACGCGCCTTTTCACGATCACGCAAACGGGCAATACGAAGACGTGCCTCTACCCCACGCTGTAAATTAACGGGCGCTTTCAAAAAAGGTTCATCCACTAACGCCCTGCTAATCAAGGCATCCAGTTCATCTATGGGTTCATACTGTTCATTCATTGAAAAATACTTCTTTTTCGACAATCTGTCGTAATTGTTTACGTGCCCTGAACATCCACGTTTTTAATGTTCCCAGGGGAACATCCATTACCTGTGCAATTTCATCGTATGAAGAACCGTTCAAATAATATAAAGTAACAACGGTAGCATAACGATCCGACAGGTAGGATATGCACCTGCGAACCTGCTCTTTAAGTTCCGCTTCTTCCGGCAAATTTCTTGTCGTAGACAAATTATTCACTGTTTCGCGAGGCAGCTCCACCTCTCCACGCCGCTTACGCCGACTGAGTTCTGTAAGACACACACTCGATGTAACGCGATACATCCATGTCGTAAATTTGCAATCTCCCCGGAACCCATGCAGCAAACGAAAAGCTTTGAGAAAAGCTTCCTGAGCCATATCCTCGGCCTGTGCAGCATCACGCATGAACCGATAGGCTACGCTGTAGACAAGGTTCTGATGCCGTCGGACAAGTTCAGAAAAGGCATCGTGGTCACCGGACTGGGATTGTCGTACCAATACGATATCCTCAATTTGATCCGCCTCTACCTCTCTAATACCAGCAGGAGCAGTTATTACAGCAGCTCTAGTCATGTAACATTCCTTTGTATCACAATATCACCGTTCATGGAGTTCACCGAAACTAAGGTGCCTCCGCCACCAATTTTACCATAAACCTGGCGGCGTTTCTTAACGCCGTCCCACGATTCCATGGAAAGATCAGTACGAACCAGACCGCGTTCTGTGCTTGCGTTAATATCCACAGCAAGCTGATCTGACATGACCAGTGTAATACTTCCGTTCAACGAGGTCAAATCACATGCCTCTACCGTATCGTCCAGCAGGGTGGCAAGAATGCCGCCGGTGATGGTTGAAGCCTGCAATGTGCCCCCCGACAAACTCGCCTGAATACTGCCGTTTACCGTTTCCAGCGTAATATCCGCGCTGCATTCCAAAATGTCGATACGCCCATTGATGGTCTTTGCGCTAACCGTTCCTGTGGGTCGGACAATATGAACATCTGAATTATTTCCCTCAACTGATATATTCCTGCATCCTTCATCTATCCACAC
>JAGLCZ010000149.1 GCA_023145975.1 Candidatus Hydrogenedentota bacterium
ACGGGTTTCCCCGGTACAGTTACAAAAAAAAATCTATTGCTTATGACTCCGTTTATTCGTTATTCTAGTAGCCTCTTCAGTCAGCGGTATCACATCTTTATATACCGCAAATCAAATGCAGGAGAACATCTATTATGGTATTGCTGGAACATGTAAAACGACGCCTGGGTCCGGGCGTTACCTTCTATTGCGATCACTTTCATGCTGCCCCCGGTGCCCGCGTTGCGCTATGGGGACCCAGCGGCTGCGGTAAATCTACGTTACTGAATCTGACTACAGGTCTGTTACGCGCAGATGAAGGCATTATCCGTGTGGATGGTCAGGAAATCCAGGACTACTCAGAAAGTAAGCAGGATGCCTTTCGCGGAGAACGACTGGGATTCGTATTTCAAACCTTCAATCTGCTCGCCCCTTTTACAGCGTTTCAGAATGTTATTGTGGGCATGCGCTTTGCCGATGTCATTCCCTCTAAAGAATGGAAAGATCGGGCGCATACCATGCTGGAAAAAGTCGGGCTCAGCCATCGATTAAACAGCAAACCGGGTATATTAAGTGTAGGCGAACGTCAACGCGTCGCCATTGCGCGGGCATTGGTAAACAAACCTAAACTAATTGTTGCCGATGAACCAACAGGAAGCCTTGACCCGAAGACCGCTGACAGCGTAATGTCGCTGTTACTCGCACTCTGTGAAGAACAGGGAACAACCCTATTGCTGGTAACCCACGATCGTGGTATAGCGGAACGTCTTCCTAAAATCTTCGATTGCACCGATATGGTGAAGGAGGATCAGTCATGAGCCTGTGGAGCATTTCCTGGAGTTACTTATGGAATCGAAAAGTTACCACCCTGCTGACCATCCTGTCAGTGGCGCTCGGTGTAGGTCTGATCTCGGCAGTATTAACCCTGCGCGAAGAAACGCAAAAACGCTTTGAAACTGAAGGGCAGGCTTTTGATATTGTACTGGGCGCCAAGGGCAATCCTCTGCAACTGGTGTTAAGCACCGTTTATTTTCTGGACGCACCCACAGGCAACATAAATATTTCTGTCTTCAATGAGCTCAAAGATCACGAGGATGTAACAGCGGCATTTCCCATCGGCATGGGCGACAGTTACAAAGGCTACCGCATTATAGGTACAACGCGTGATCTTATGGACTTCACCTATGGCGATCGCACTCCCTATGCACTCGCGGCAGGGCATTACTTTGAAAAGCCCTATGAAGTGGTGGTCGGTGCGAATGTTGCGCAGGATGCGAACCTGGAACTTGGGGACACCTTTGTGGGCACCCATGGTTTTGTAGATATCGCTTCTCTCGTACATAAAGATCATCCTTACACGGTAACGGGAATTCTTGCACGTTCAGGCTCTCCCAATGATCGTGCTATCTTCTGCGATATTCAATCGGTTTGGGATGTACATGCCCACTGTGAGGGACACGATCATGAAGCAGGGGAATCCTGTGCCCATCAGCCCGGCAATGAGATCACTGCGGCGCTCATCAAACTGGCAAGCCCCGCCATTCGCTTTGAATTCAAGCAGAATGTCAACCGTAACTACAACGCCATGGCTGCCATCCCCATACAGGAAATACAAAAACTGTACGAACAATTACTGGGCATAGCGAAACTGGTGCTGTTGGCCATTGGCTATCTTGTCGTAGCTATATCGTCACTATCCATACTGATAGGTCTCTATATGGCCATTTTACAACGAAAGCGTGATTTGGCTATTATGCGGGCATTGGGTGCCAGCCGTGGCGAAATATTCGGTGCAGTCATCATTGAAGCATTCTGGGTAACCCTGCTGGGCATTGGTGCCGGCTGGCTCATGGGTGCCCTCGTGTGTATGGTGCTAAACTACTATCTTGTAGCACAACTTGGATTTCATGTGCCTGCTGTGCAAATGACTCCCGACCTTATAGCAGCTTATTCCACGGTAATTCTGATGGGGCTGGTTGCAGGTATCCTGCCCGCGTGGCAAGCGTATCGCACCGATGTGGCACGCGATCTTGCAGACTTATAAACACTGAATAAAGGATAGATATACATGCGTAGACGTGCAAAACGTGACCTGATGACACTCGTAGGACTTGTTGTAATCGTTGCAAGCGTTGTAGGTATAAACGGCTATCTCCGCCGCGAGGGATTGCGGGCAGGGTATGAGAAAATGCGGGCACTGGTTGAAAATCAACACCGTTCCGAAGGAGTCACCCTCGTTGAATGGAAAGAGCTGCATCAGGTAACGGGTCGCAGAAAGACGGGCGCAATCTTTCCCGATTCACTCAAGGAAAAAGATGATCGCCTGGTCAATATTGTGGGATTCATGAGCCCCATAGACCAGTTCCGCAATGTAACCGAATTCATGCTGCTGCCCGTACCATTGGTCTGCTATTTTTGTGATGCCCCGCCTATGCGCGACATCATCCACGTGAAACTGAAGGAACCGGCAAATATGGTTAATGAACCGGTGTTAATAGGAGGTCGCCTGCAGCTGCATGAAGGAGCCAGTCCCCTGTTTTTCTATTCCATTGAAAATGCACTATGGAATGAAGCTGTAGAGGATGAAGAAGCTACAGAACAAATTACAGGAAAAGACCACCGACTCCATCTCATGGAAGGATTCGGAGAATTGCGTGGCGGACCGGGTTTGATGGAAGAACCGGAAGAGGAATTATTTCCCGGCTACACGCCCCCCCTGAAACCGGATGCAGAATAATTCAGATCCGGGAACGCCCTTCCAGCGCATGTGCCAGGGTTACAGCGTCGGCATACTCCACGCCGCCGCCCATGGGTACGCCGTGAGCGATACGACTCACCTTCACGCCCAATGCGCCAATACGCCGTGCAAGATATAGTGCCGTTGCTTCGCCTTCTGCAGTGGTGTTTGTAGCAACAATCAGTTCCTGTGCCTTCCCCCCCTCAAATCGTTTCAATAATAAATCGAGATGCAGCTCCGCCGGACCGATACCTTCCAATGGGTTCAACACACCATGCAGCACATGGTACAGTCCCTTGTAAGTCCCGCCCTTTTCAATGGCTATAGCACCGGTAGGCTGCTCTACAACACATATCACACTGTGATCACGCTGTTCATCCGTGCAAATTATACAGGGCGTTATATCAGTAAGATTACGACAAACAGGACACCGTGTAATACGCTCCCGTGCAATGCGTACTGCTTCACTGAAATCAACGGCAATTTCCGGGGGCATGGATAACAAATGAAGAGCATATCGCTCTGCGGACTTTCGACCTACACCCGGAAGCTGTCGAAAAGATGCTATCAAACGCTCTGCGATAGGCGATTGGGTAAACATAAATATCCCTTATCAATCTGTTACAGACAGATCCGTGTCCATACGTGCTCTGATATCATTCCACTCATCAAATACAGCTTCACGGGTCATTGCATCCAGGCGATCGGGAAATACTTTTCCCTGCAAATGATCATACTCATGCTGGATGATTCGCGCCAGAAAATTGTGTGCTTCAAAGTCTAATTCTTTCCCCTCCACATCCTGGGCACGCACATGGATATGGGTAGCCCGCGGCACCTGTGCCCATAGTTCAGGAAGGCTCAAGCACCCCTCTTCACCATAAGCATTGCCATCCATCTCCACAATTTCCGGATTGATCAAACATATAGGATCCGTTTCAAGATCGCACAAAACCACTATTTGCTGGCGCAAACCCACCTGCGGCCCCGCCAGACCTACCCCGCTATTATTTTCCATCGTTTCCAGCATATCCTTCGCAAGCTGCTGCAACTCCGCACCAAACTTGACCACAGGTAATGCAATCTCTTTTAACGGTGCATCCGGGTAAAGCAATATATCCATAAGGGCCATCAATT
>JAGLCZ010000015.1 GCA_023145975.1 Candidatus Hydrogenedentota bacterium
CGGGCGTACATTACTGTTTCCCGCTGCACGAAGCGAGAGCGAGGATGCCGTAAAATGGCTTGTTGAATCGGGACTTACTGTTGTGGTGTCGGACGAGCAGCAGAGCACACCCCTGCATATTGCCGCGCGATATGGAGGACTGGAACCACTAAGTTTTCTGATTGAAAAAGGTGCTGTTGTAAACAGCAGTGATGTAACCGGAACGATGCCGCTGCATCTTGCTGCGGAGCGGGGGCACATCGTTAATGTGCGCCACCTGGTAAACAAGGATGCAGATATCTTTGCCAGGGATAATCAAGGTGCTTACCCATTGCATCGTTCCATGAAATATGGGCATTGGGGACCCGCCCAATTTTTTATTTTGCGATCGGTTCCTGTGAATGCATTGGATAACGGGAAAAATACGGCGCTTCATTTGGCAGCACTTGGCGGCTATCAACGCATAGTAAAGTTACTTTTAAATTACGGTGCTGATTTCACTCGTAAGAATATCCTCGGGAAAACACCCCTGGTTGTCGCAATGGATGCAATGAACGAAAGAGTGTTATTGCCGGAAATGACACATCAGGAGCGGGCACGTTATATAGGAAGCCGCAACACAGTTTTCTTTCTGCGTGGTGTTGTAATAAGCGAATATGCCAATGCAGTGAAACGGAACGATAGCGGATTTATCGGGCAGCTTATAGCCGCTTTTCCCAAATATAAAGATGTCATGGCGTATGGGAAAACTCCGCTGTATAGTGCTGTTCAGATTAACTGTACGGATGTGGCTCGCTTATTATTGGAGCATGGAGCAAATCCGGATTATCCTGCTATTACTGATAACGGAATGACTCCGTTACACGTTGTTGCAAAGAATGGTGACGAAGATGTTGCACGGTTATTGTTGGAGGCGGGAGCTTCTGTTTCTATTCATAATGCGGACGGTGAAACTCCTCTCGATATTGCAAATAAATATGGGCGGCATGCTGTTGCCATGCTGTTGCAGTCCGTGCATCCAGATGTTCCTGAATGAGGTAAGTGGAAGGGAGGTATGCGAACATCCTCTCAAAACATTTTATGCCGTATAGAGGATTAGAACATGAAGAGCTTACGAAAGAGTTTATACAGGCATTGGAATACCCTTCTTCTATTATTCTTATGGGGCTTGTGCAGTTCGTGGTATCTCATACCTATATCTCCTGATTGGGTTGAGAGATATTATTCAAAAGGTTTCTACCGACTTGTTGTAAGTGGTGTGACACATATTACTGGTGCAGTTTCCTTCTCTGTTGTTTTATTGTTATTGTGTATCGCTTTCTTTTCCTTTATTGGTACGTGGACAGGTGTGTGGATTTACCGGCGGCGCACGTCCGCTCAACCGCACTGGAAGGGAGCCGTGTGGGGACTGAAGTTGATGGGGTTCATCTTGCCTGTATTATGGTTGTGGTTTCTAATCTTCTGGGGTATAGGGTATCAACGCTTATCTATTGATATGCGATTAGGTCTTGATGCTTCTCCTGTTACGGAAGAAGAGGTGCGCCATGTTGAAGCAAGTCTCCTGAAGATCATTCAGCGAGATCAGCCAAAGCAACCCGAAGATCGTAATACCGAACTTGCCATACAATCTATTTCCAATGCTATGCAGTGTGTTGTCCTGGAGTGGGATGGGATTCCCATTCAGATTCCAGAACGTGTTAAGGCGACGCCGGCCGGGTTGTTGCTGATGAATGGTACTTCAGGAATGTGTGTTCCTTTTACGCTTGAACCTCATGTAGACGGGGGATTGCCTGATACTGCATTTGTTTCGGTTGCAGCACATGAGCTGGGGCATATTACAGGGATTTGCGATGAAGGAGAAACCAACTTGCTCGGATATGCGGCAGGGCTGCGTGCAGAGAATCCCTATGCACGCTATACTGTAGCACTTGGCATTTACAGACGTATCGGGGAGCGTTCTCGTGAGGAGTGGGACACTGCATTTCAGCGTTTGCCTGAACAGGCACAAAGTGATCTGAAAAAGGCAGGCAAGGCATCTGAGCGCTACCGTATTCGTTGGTTTCAACAGTTGAGTTGGCGTATTTACAACCAATACCTAAAATCACAGGGAGTGAAGGAAGGCGTGAAAAGTTATGCACGGGGGACACAGCTTCTCATTCGATTATGGCGTGCCGGTCACATTGCGTTGCCCGAACTCCTGATAGAGGTGGAGTAATACGGTAGTGCTTTTGACCTGTTCCTTAAGTGCGTAATCCTGCAATGAAGGCCGTCAGACTGGAGTTTCTTTCCCGGTTGGAAACTATAGGAAAATAACTTCGATTTAGGTTGACTTTAGCCCGATTCATGAGGTATACTTTGCTTGCTTTTGTTGATGGCGTATACCGCGCTAACGACAACACATGGTTGGTCTCTGAAAAGAAACTTGACATGGGGTTATCGTTGTGGTATACTGCGAATCCGCTGCTCGCAAAGGCGGGTGGCTTAACCCTCCCCACAATCAGTAGCACGATACGTTTGTGTCGCTGATGTGGTCAGAGAGTTTAATTTGAATAGTTTGATTTTCAATTTTAACTATAGGCTTTTAAAGGCTGATAGAGAAAGTTGAAATAAAACTTGACATTTGGTTTAAGAGGGTGTTACAATCCTCGTCCAGGTGTAATTCTGCTTTCGGGCAGAACCTGTGCTGCATAAGATGCGCAGCAAACGCTTTTTGAAAATTGAATACGATGTACAACATATAACATGGTCGCTTGTGACTAGGAAAAGACTTCGGTCTTATTCCTGGCCCAATAACGACGTTAGATTTCCTTTGTGTTGTAATTCAGAAAACAACATTACATATCTAGGGAATCAAACTTTGATAATAACAGTGTCAGGTTTACCTGATGTTGTTCGAATTTTTATTCGGAGAGTTTGATCCTGGCTCAGA
>JAGLCZ010000150.1 GCA_023145975.1 Candidatus Hydrogenedentota bacterium
CGCCGCCCCAGCCGGAGTTGCGAAAGGTCAGGTTGTATTCAGGGAATCGGGTGAGGGTGTAGGCCTCAATATAGGTGGTATAGAGTTTCTGCTGGGTGATACTGTCTCCGAGGAAAACAACGCTGTCGTTATCTTTAATAAAAAATTCGCTGGATTTTGTCTTTGCGCAGGCACAAGATGACTTACAGGTTTTGGTCTCTGCTTTCTTATCAGAGCAACCACAGTTGGCGCAGGCAGTGACGGCCAGAGTAAGAGTAACTGCCATAACGGCAACGGTAATCAGCTTCTTCATAGGTATGTCCTTCTATTAATTTATAATACTCGTAACAGTTAATACATTTACGATGTGAATGTCAAGTTTCTCAGATAATTAACATAAATAGGGTGCGATTTTTTTTAGTTGAACATTAAGCAACTTTAAATGTTCCCGACCGTATGCGAGCAAGAATAGCACTGACCTTGATAGCATTTGTGTGCCTCCAATGCATTCCCGCCTGTTTGCATCTTCTGGCTACCAGAACTCTGGCGGCGGCCTCAATATGCCCTGAAGCTATAAAAAAACCGCTCTTCCTGAGTTTCCCATAGCACATATTTGCCTCGCGTTTCTCAAGGTATTTCAATTCCTTTGCCGCGTCTTCGGATGCTACCAACGCATCCTTATACCGGTTCTTTATTCGTTTGATGGCTGATTTTGCGCCATGCCGCAGGAGAAGGCCTCGGATGAAACGGTATTCCTTTTTTTGTAGCGTGAGATGCTCACAGCATGAATGGAGATGCGAGCTTGCGTGCATAAAGTCATTAGTAAATATAGCTTCAGGGAATGCGTCGCGCATTGCTTTTTCTATCGCCACCTCTCCGTCAGCGACGCACTGGACGCGTGCCGCTGTCCCATAGCCTCTTGACACCCCAAGTTTTCGCATAAGTCCCGTGATATTCGTCATACTTTCTCCTGAAACCGCGTATGAGAAGGAATCACTGTATGGTACGGGGCGAGCATTTTTATCGAGCCATTCATATTCTCCGAATAAAAGGATACGGATTGACCTTGTCCCTGCCGCTCCGTTTTTCCCTTTGATCCCGTCAGTGTCTTTGTTCGTGCAGGGGGCACCCGTTCCGTCCGCCATGCAAAAGAGCGTCTTCGGTACCTTCGTCAACCCTTCGCCAGCAGGTGCCTTGCTGTACGTACGCACATCAGGCAGCGCCTTCTCCTGTTCTTGCAGGCATGCGGTTCCGCATTCCAACACGGCTTTTCTGAGCTTACTCGTGGATACTTCTACACCTGTCAAACGTAGCAATGTGTCCCGACCCTCCTTGAAGGATCCGCCAAGCGCACCACACCTAGCCATCCAGTCCCGTGCAGCAGGTGTGTCTTTTCCCAGTAGTCCAAGGGCGAGCTTGACCGGACTGACATTCTTTATATCCTTGTGGTACGGGTGCTTGATCGTCTGCCACCCGAAAACTGTCAGTATCTGATGTTCGCGGATGCTATGCGCCCCGCTGTCATGGCGCATGGCCATGTCCGTCACTATGTTCGAAAACAATGCTCCCATGTCTTTGTGAGCGGCATCGCGCAGCCTCTCGTCAAGCCCGTTCAATGATTTAGCGATGCCACTTTCTGTATGGGGGGCTTTTTCGAGTTCGCGAAGTACTTCCACAATATTTTTCATTTCTGGAGACGGTGGCGATGAAATTAGTTTTTTTTACCGATCTGCAAAAGAGCGAGGCACGTAGCCGTTGCCATATATTTGCGTAAGAGGAGGCGGTATGCTTTACCATTTTCCTTCATGCGGCGTATTGCGGGCAAATGCCTGGTGTTGACTCTTTTCCACTGCTCCTTTCCGGATTCCGTTTTATAGACGAAAGTGTAATGCACTGGAGATTCGTAGATGCTTCCATCTTTACGCTTACGTTTATTTGTATTCTTCTTTATCGTTCCAAACAGAACAGGGCCGGTTTCACTCATTGCCTTAGTAATTTTTTTCATTTCCAAACTGACCATTTCAGCAGTTTCCTTTGTATTCATAGATGTCTCCTTTCAGTAGAGACATCTATTTAACCACAAAAAGAAAAGCCCCGCAAGCGGAAACTTAAAAATGAGTGATTTTTTTTCAACGAAAAAAAATCGTAACCGTTCACGGCG
>JAGLCZ010000151.1 GCA_023145975.1 Candidatus Hydrogenedentota bacterium
CAGATAACCGTCTGCACCGCTGTCGCGTATCTCAGAACTCTGCTCATCAATGACTTTAGCGGTTACAATATAGACTTTTATTCCGGCTAAGTCGCCATTTTCTTTCAGACGACGACATATGTCCCAGCCATCCATGTCCGGAATAGCAATATCTAAGAGTGTGAGCCAGTATTGACCTGAAGAAGCAAGTTCAATTGCTTTTTCTCCGGTGGAACAGCAGTCTACTTCGTAGCCCTCATTTTCGAGACAACGCGCCATAAAGACACCAATCTCTTTGTCATCATCTACGCACAGAATTTTATTACCGAGGTCTTGATTCGCCTCCGTATCCAGACTTAGAGCATAATGGATTCCGCTCAGTACCGTGCTTTTTCGGAAGTTACGCTTTATACGTCCGGACAACTTCTTTTCATATTCCTTATACAAACTGTCATTGTCGGAAAGTATAATGATTGGGGCAGTAATGGCGAGCGGGGTGTTTATAAGTTCATCCAATAACAGGCGACCCGAAGGAGCAGATTCGATGTCCACAAGTATACAGTCGGGATTATGTTTTTCTGCCATGGTCACCGCAGCTGAAGGATATAAGGCATGAATGATATCGATTGATTCTGAATAGAGAAGGTTCCTGAGTTGTGCCGTAAGCGAACGGTCCTGTGATACGACTTCTACTAACAAATGGGTTTCGGTCGGAAGCATAGGGGTTCCGGGAAGATTGCTTACTTCTTCTTTGCTGGTACTATAAAGAGGAAGAGTAAACCGGAAGGTGGAGCCTTCGCCTTCTGTGCTGGTAACGCTGATCTGGCTGCCGTGCATCCTGACAATATCTTGTGCAATGGCAAGTCCTATTCCTGTGCCGCCGTATTTACGTGTGGAGGTGGCATCGTATTGGTAAAAACGCGTAAATACCTTGTCAAGGGCGTTTTTCGGGATGCCGATACCCGTATCCGTAACAGATATATACACGATGTCTTTGCGCGTTTCGACATGAATGCATACCTGCCCGCCATTAGCATTAAATTTGACGGCATTGGACAGCAGGTTATTAAAAACCTGGCCCAGTTTTCCCTTGTCTCCTTCTATGGGTACGGGAGATGTGCTTGCTGTACCGGTGTCGTCTGTGATTGTTAGAAGCAATTCTATTTTTCGCCCGTCAGAGACCGGTTTTACACTTTGTATACTGGTGTGAATGCAGTCGATAAGATTAAAACGGGTAAAGATAAGTTCTTCTTTGCCTTTGTGCAGTCGCGAAAAATCCAGAAGATTTTCAATCAGGGAAACCAATTTCTCAACATTACGCAATGTAATCTGCAAGTACTCTCGCTGCGTGTCTGTAATGGGGCCGGCCTTGTTGTTGAGTACCATATCCGTATACCCCATGACTGCTACCAGTGGTGTACGTAATTCATGGGAGACGTTGGATAAGAGATTGGTTTTCATTTCGTCCAGCGATTTTAATTCCTCATTTGCTTCGTGTAATTTTTCGCGGGCCCGGGTTACTTCTTCAAGGGTTCTGGTCAAGTTTTCAAGTAATCGACCGTTGCGTATTGCAGCGGCAAGATGCGGTGCTATTTCTTCAAGCATATTTGCATCTGCTTTCGTGAATGCAGCAGGTTTGCACGAAGCAAAACACAGTGAGCCAATAACTTTTTCTTCTGCGTGTAAGGGTACACAAAGGCAACTTTGCATTTCGTTGGGGAAGTTGCGTGCAAATTCGCTGGATTCTTCCTCAAGGGAAGGGAGCAGCAGGTAGCGTTTTTCTTTCGTTACCCAACCGGCGCAACTATTCCAACTATCTATTCTTGGAAATTGTTCGTGACCTTCGTGTGGTTCCGGCCATAGTTGCCGGGTTTCGAAGGAGTCGTCATCTAATCGTAATGATACTGACGCATAGTCAAAATTAACAAGCCAGCGTATCTCCCGTGTCAGGTTTTCATATACGCGTCCTGCTTCAATACTTGCATTTACTATATTCACAATTTGGTTAATTGCAACCATACGTTCAGCACGGTTTGACACTTCTTTTTCGAGACGAACATTACGTGTGACATCGCGAAATGATCCGTCAATGCCGCTGAGCTCACCCCATTCTCCGAACATGCGTATTCCCGACATTTCTACACATACGGTTTTCTTCCCCTTTTTTTTAAGCCAAATCCGAACACTTTCAATAAAGGGTTCTTGTGAAATCTCTCCAACAATATGCTCAAATTCTTCTTCATGAACAAAAAGGCTGCGTAAGGGATGTCCCAATAGATCATCAAGCTGTTCATAACCAAGCATTGCTGCCCCTGCAGGATTGATAAACGTTATAATATTATTTTCGTTGGTTTGGAAGATACCATCACGCATGGCAGTGATCAAACTGCGATATTTTTCCTCAGATGAACGTAGGCGGTGTATATTCGCACGTAATGCCTCTGCCATTTGATTAAAAGAAGAGGCGAGCTCCTCTATTTCATCTCCTGTATCTACTCTTAATTTTAGTTCAAGATCGCCCTGCCTTATGATTTGTGCCCCTTCGTTCAAAAGAGATACAGGACGAATAATGGTATTGTTTACAATTCGGTAGCCGATAGCACAAAATATAGCAATGAGCAGTGCACTTATCAGTAGTGTTACGGCGGCGGCTTTGTTAATCATGGAAAAAATGAGAGGGGTAGGGCGGTGCACAGCGATGAAAATGGGCAGGTCAGCTGTGAGTCGTCTGTATGCTAGCAGAACAGGCGTATCTTCCCCACGCGAATTGTAGTCCCACAGAAAGAATGCATCCTGCTCCTTTTCAGGAATATTTGCCAATTGCTTTTCAAGGCTGGGATGAATTGGTGCAAAGGACGGGGGAGAGGGAATCGCATTATTATTTTCATCAAGATAGACGATAAATTTGGAATCATTATCATAGACGACTACTTCATAGCGGTTATAGTGGCTTTGATTTGTCGTAGATTGTTTGTCCAGCATAAACGCCAATAGTTCATGGATGTTTTGGCTTTCTGCAAGGTAGCCCAGGGTTATACTGCTGTCAGGATCAATTACTGGAGTAACCAGCAATGCTGCATAACGGTTTTGGGCTACTAAATATTGGAGATCAAGGAAGCGGGGGCGTGTAAGTTCTGCTAGATTGGAAATTTCCGGTGCAGTTAAACCCTCTTGAATGAGTACAGGCTCGCCTTGACTATTATACAGACAATAGATAGATTCCAGAGCGGCACTGATTTCTGATTCTTTTTTAAACTGAGAGAGGATTGCGTCGCCTGATTTTATGGTACCTTTTTCGTGCTCTCGCAGCCAGTCTACTATTACGGGCATTTGTGAAATACGTTGAATTACACGCTCCCGTTCGCGTACAGCCAAGCGTATTCCATCAACAGTTTTACTGGCAGCGGTGGATAGGTTTTGTAATACAGATAATTGTTGCCCTTCACGTGCAACAAAGTATCCGATAAGCAACGCAAGCATCATGGGAATGACACCCACCCAAAGAATGGACATTACAAAACGCTTCTCAATGCTTGATCGTTTTGTTTTTTTATCCATTTGTACCCCCAAAAATAAAAGGGTCAGCGTTCCTATCTTCGCCAGAACGCTGACCCTATATATAGCTAATTACTGATAATCGAAAGGACAGGAAAGATACTATTATTTACGGGAATCTTTTTTAGCTAACAACTCTCGCACTTTGCTTATAAATTCCTCTACTTTGAACGGTTTGCTAAGATAGTCATCAGCACCACAAGCGAAAATTCGTTCAATATCATTTTCTTTATCCAAGCTGGTTACCGCCATAATCGGAATTTGTCGTGTGGCTTCATTGGTACGCAAAGCCCGACATACTTCAAATCCGTTAATCTCGGGAACGAGGAAATCAAGTAAAATAAGGTCTGGAGTCATCTGTATTGCTTTTAATCCGATTTCTGTAGCATTACACACTTTGAGGAGTTCGCAGCCTTCATCAAGAAGTATACGCTCCATAAGTGCTAATGCATCTGGATCATCGTCAACAATCATGACCCGTCGGCTGCCCACGAATTTTTCCCGGGGAAACATGTCAAACTGCTCACGAAAAGAATCAAGATCATGTTCCAGTATTCTATAGTGACCCCCTGGAGTACGAGAGGCCTTAATCAATCCCTGTTTGATCCAGTTTTTAATACTGTGGTGGGTGACATGACATACTTTGGCGGCTTCAAACGTTGTGTAGGCTTTTGCTTCTCTTTCCATCAGTCTGCTTTCCTTGTGGTATTTTGTGAAATAGAGACTTGCACAAAAAAACGCCCAAAAGGTACTTTATCGCATACTTCACAATTTCCTATTCTATAAATCTCAGAATAGATTATAGAGAAGCACTACTGTGTTTGTCAAATTTCTCTGTTTGCTAACCAATCGTATTTACCGCAAGCCTGCAAATACGCTGCAGTTTCAAAATTGACAAGCTTTGTAGCAACGCAAACACTATCAATGCTTAG
>JAGLCZ010000152.1 GCA_023145975.1 Candidatus Hydrogenedentota bacterium
TCAGATCGAGGTCCCGGAGCAGTAACGTTGTTGTTATTTATTACACAACCAGCTATTTCTAATGAATTACCGCTTATTTGGTTTTCTAGAAATACTCCCGCGCCCGGTCCATCAGTGGTACCTGTATTATTGCTGATATCACAGTCGATAATGGTAAGAGGTGAATCGTAGAAGCCCACACCCGCACCCCCTTCGGGGGCTTCGTTTCCTGTAATCACACAGTCGCTAATTGTAACGCTGCCACATTCAATACCGGAAATACCGCCACCACTTCGTGTGGCAATATTTCCTGTAATCGTACAGCCGGAAATGTTAAGGATACCATAAGGCCATGCAATACCCGCACCATCATATGCGTAGTTTTCGGTAATGGTACAGTCAATGATTTGAGCATCTGAATAAGCACCGCCGATACCGCCGCCGCCATAATTGGCCACGTTATCCCTGACCAGGCAGTTGGTCACAATATTGGTGTCATTGGTGTTAATGAGGAAAATGCCTGCGGCACTGTCGTCGGGTATGGCGGCACCATCTGCGTGACCACCGGTTACAGTAAAACCATCAAATCGTGTGTTGACCGAAGCGACCATGCTGACGACATGAATTGCCGGGTTACCTGCATCAGCGGTGCTTGCATCAACAGTACTTTCGTTGTTTTGCCAATCGCGCTGTGACAGCAGGGTTTCTGCTGCGCCGCCGTGACCTTCGAAACCGCCATAGAGTATATCGCCGGTATCTGCAAGTACAATAGCTTCGAAGTAGGTGCCATCTGCCACCCAAATTTCATCCCCGGGCGCGGAAGCATCGATCCCTGCCTGGATTGTCAGGTAGGCATTCGTCCACGATGAGCCATCATTGGTGCCCACGGGGGCATTTACATCCACAAAGACTGTGCCATATACTTTGCCTGGTATCAAAAACATAGCAAATAATAAAATCCCCGTCATCATAAATACCCACGAATTTCTCTTCATAGCTTTTAAATCCTTTTTCTGAAACAATAATGTATTCTCGCATTTCACCAAAACAAATTAACGCCAATACCTCGCTAAGAGTACCAATAACATTGAAATAACTACCCAAACCTCTATTATTTTAGCACAAGCATCCTTTTTTATCAAGAGCAACTATCCGATAACTTTTTATGCACGAATATATTAGTACCGATTTTTTAAAAACGGCACAGGGAAAGGTATCAGGCAGTATTGCTTCTGTTCCTGCGTTGTTTTTTAGTCAAAAAAAGATTTGCCGACAGGTTCTGTTTCTGGTGCATACAGACGGATTTCGTAGAAGCGGTTGGTATTATCAAAAGAGCCGAATCCGATTTGTCCCATTCCAAAGTTTTTGTCGGTGGTCTCCATGATGGGAGCGCTCATATCATCGAAGAAGATACGGATTTTCCCAGTTTCACAATTACGTTCGATGCGTACACGATGCCGGATTCCCACACCCCAGTTGACCCCTTCCGTGGTGCGTTTGGCTATATTGGTGCGGGGCGCATCCTTTACCAGAAAGATATTGTGTGCATTCTGGTCTGCAGCGGAGGCGATATGTACATAGTAGAAGTTTGACGGG
>JAGLCZ010000153.1 GCA_023145975.1 Candidatus Hydrogenedentota bacterium
CAAGAGAATCTCCGTCATCCAAGATTGGCGTGTTAATCTAGAATCAACGCTGTGCGCTTGAAACAAGTTTTTTAGTATTTGCCAACTTTCAATGCGAAATAGTTTGCGGTTCGCTAGACGAATACAAATATCTTGTGCAAGGTCCTTGTCATATAAGGGGGTTAGCAAAATCTTAATTGCCTGTTTGGGGAGTTTTTCGCGAAGGGCAATACGAAATGCAAGGGGAGAATCACACTGTTCCACCCTATACAGGATATCTCCCTCGTAAATTTTTGCGTCACCGGTCCATCGCCCCGTGCTGTGAATTCCAATGGTATGAGCGTTTGGGAGACGCTTTTTAATTGAAGCAACTTGCGCTTTTATTTGGCTGACTGTGGGGGTAACACCAAGCACTAGCTTTTATCCTCCTCAATGATCCAACTTACGTTTATGCAAATATCACCGTTTTGTCCTTCTTCTTTCAAGTGGTGCAGCACTTCCTCAAGCCCAACTATATCCAGGTTTTCTTTGTTGCCCCTCTGTACGATTCGTTTCCCTGGGGAAGTTGGTTTTGTAACAGGGGGTGGCGATGGCGTAGACACCGGTGCTTCTGGTAGTACCTTTACTGATTTCGTAAGGAGCCGTGTCGCCTTGGATTGCGCCTCTGTCAGACGCGCATGTAACGGCACTACATGCTCGTCACACTTCAGCACTTCTCTCACCGAGGACAGAATTTCCTTGGCTTTCGGGCTATCCGGCAGATTTGAGAGGGCAGATAAAATTTCCCAGTTCGCTATGTCCAGCACATTCTCTAATGCGGCTGCTTTAGCGATACAGCCGCCCATTGCTTCTTCGCTCGTAGCAATTTTTGCGGAAACAAGTGTATTGACAATCGCATCGTCGCTGGCATCTTGAAGTGCGACCAGGAGCAAAACTGTGGCTTCCGCAGTCTCCTTACGTGCACTTTCCTGGGGCGATATACCCGCTTCCTTTATCTTCGCTGCCAACTTTTGGGTATAGGCCTGGCAATTCGAAATAGAGTTGCTTTGCTTCGCACGGATTTGTTCAACAAGAGATTGAAGATTCACGGCATTGATCAGGGGCGATACGGATATCCCGAAAATACTTCCTGCCCGCTGCACGACAATTTTCCATTCATTTTCATTCGGCAACTTCTGTTCCCGTAGTTCACATTCATCTGGAAGATCAGTTATGGACGCGGTATAAGGCCCACCATGTAAAAAGAACGAGCGGCTCGTCTGATCGGCAAAGGTCAATATAATCAGGTTCTGCACTTCTTTGGGAATACCCATGGCGCGGGGCTCATCGATCCATCTTCTCATGACACTAACCGTGATATTTTCGCTTGTTTTCGCTGCCTTTCGAGTGAAGTGGTTTTTCCAGTGCTGTCCCAACACAAAATGGGTCGCATCGTAGCCCATCTCCCCCAATGACAAGGGATTTGCAATATTCCGTATGAGGATACGCTTATTTTTTTCTACAAAGATTCGCCCATCTTCTGCCCGTGCCGCTTCCTGAATTTCTTCATAGACTTTCTTGATCTTGCTGGTTTTTATTTCCTCTTCAAATTTAGGGGCAGCAGGAAATTCGTGGGCAAGGGCCTGTCCAAGGAATGCTTCCATAGCCGTACTTATTTTGGCGGCTGCAGGTACCTGTGGTTCAAACCCTGGAAATAGAGATGCAAAGCGTTCATTAAGTTCTAAGTCATGTGCCGTATCCAGGGAGCCGCTATTGAGGGCTTCCAATCCATAGGCGGCTTCTAAGTGAATTTTCACCCGATTGCGCAATACACTCCGCTGGTTTTCCAAAAGCGATTTCGCTGCCTGACGGTCTGTGGCAGACAAATACTTGGCGTATTGATCAAAGCGTTCCCCACTCAAAATATGCTGTAGGATCACCAGCATTCCCAGATCTTTCATTGCGTCTTGACTGAAGAATGCAGGTACCCAGCACAGGGTTTTTGCGCCTTCCAGATGATTCTCACGATACGCCTGGAGTTTGCTCAAGTCATCCCGTGGACCGTGCCCAATCTCGTCGAAAGGCCAGTCGATAATGAGTTTCCAATCGGAGTCTTTATTTTCCAGCGACGCTTCGGGCAATTCACGAATGTTCTTGAACAGCAATTCGCATCGGCGCAAGGTATTTTTCCATAGAAAATCATAGTTGAGGAAAAAATCGCTTGTATCTGTTACGTCTAACTCTTCAAATAGCAGGGTGCGTATAAGCCTGATTCGGTTCCCTTGATTGTCCTCTTTGCGTGCCTGTTCAATGATTCCTTCCGTATCTACTCCAGAAAGTTGTAGCGAGATGGTAGGATTCACTTCTTCGCCAATGCGGAGTTCGCCTGCCGATGCTGCCCACTCCCGACACCGACGCAGCACTTCCGAACCTTCCTTACCCGGGATCGGCGTCTTGATTGTTCCGTGATTGAGTGCTGCCAGTTTCTCGGCGTTTAACGCACGGAGCGATTCTACCTGCGGTACCAATGCTGCCAGGAGCAGCGTTTTTATGAGTCGGTCATCATTCCTAAATGCGACGCGCTTGGGGTCGTCAAAGGAAAGTGTCTTTAGTTCTTCCCATCGTCCGTGTGTTTTCTCCAGCACAGGCAGAAGCTTTTGATGATAGAGATTCTTCGCATTATTGAAATGGAGAGCCATCTCCGGGCTGAACGCTTCATCTCCATGGGCGATTACATCGAAGAGATCCCCCACGGGAACAATATCACCTACATGCAAGGTTTCCCGTCCGTCAACGAGAAGCTGCATCATTACCTTCAATGCCGTGCGTTCCCGCTGAAGAACGCTTGATACTGCGATGAGGGTCTGGATGAGGGCGGGACTGAACGGGTAAACCTTCCGAAACATGGCACGGTCGCCGTCGCTGGTTAACAGGATATTCATCACCTGTTCACGGATCTTGGCCGCCTGCTCGAAGGCGGCATCCAGTTCTTTTTTAGCGCTTTCAGTGCGGCAGCGCAAAACCCGTTTCTCTGCAATCGCGGGAAGGTTGCGGTCTTCCAGAGTAGTGGTGTGGAAGCGGCCTTCTTGCCAACCGAGAGTGTCATCGAAGTTCAGACGGTTCGCTCCTGGAACCGAATCTCCGATTAAATCACGCAAGTCGCGCTGCCGTGCCACCAAACTGACCAGGGGAATAGGTCGATCCGCAGTCTGGGCTTCCACAAGCTTTGCCACTTTCTGACATTCCTGATTAATGAACTTCAGATCGGTTGCATGACTTGCCAACCAAAGGATAAGCTCATCCAGAAAGAGGATAACCGCATCGTAGTCCAGACTCTTGGCATGTTTACTGATGACGGACAAACCTTTGTCCAGAGATAAGTAGTCATTTGCCTGGATACTGTAGCTTGAGAAAAAGGTTTTCGTAAGCACACCTACCAGTTGCGAACGTTCTTCATCGCCCGGTTCCGCTCGCATAGCAGTTTCAAAACGTTCCCCATCCCACGCTGCCTCTAATTCACCCCAACCGCCATCGTCACCTTCGCCGTTCAATTCCTGGAAGAAGGTGGTGTCGTTCATGGACTCCCGCAAATTTCGGGCATCTTGAAACAATCCCTCGGCGCGGTAGACTCCCGGCACGGTCCCTTCAGGATGGCAATTGCGCACGAAATCCGCGTAGCCACCCAGTACCCCCGACTCCATATCCTGTGCACCAATCATGTGATAGGGCACCAGCAGGAACTTCTTCCCCTGCAGCCAATCGTTGTGCTTGGCAATAACGGACGCTAATTCGGGAATACCCACGGCTGCTGTATTGC
>JAGLCZ010000154.1 GCA_023145975.1 Candidatus Hydrogenedentota bacterium
GCTGGTTTTGTTGTGCGTATTGAACAGCGTTCAACATCAGGTTGTAATCCCGTCCCCGAAGGTGACATTATGAGTCAAGACCCATTGTCAGATTCACAAGTAGCATTGGGTAGCCAAGTTGCAATAAGAGTTTCCAGTGGCAAAGGACCTCTTGGTATCATTCTTGGTGCTATTTCCGCTTTTATTCTGCTTGTTTTTTCTTATTTCTTTATTTTGTGTCCAAACCACTAATTCTGTGTTAAAAAGCTTTTGGACGCAAAAATTAAAACCTGAAAAATCAGATGAGCATCTGGACTTTTGCAAGAGGCTCGAAGGTAATGGATTTGACATTGTCTACATCATTCTCGTTTCCGATCCAAGTTATTACCAAAGAACAAAAAGAAATGCTTCTTGATTTACAGCAATAAACTTACATAAGTGTTTCAATGGGGTTCCAAATCTGTGCTTTGGAACCTCACTGTCAGGAAAACTGGACTCCGAGGTATTGACGTAGGGTTAATGCCTCGGAGTTCGTGTATCATAGACATAAAGAAAGAGCACTGTGAGCAGTGAACAACCTACGAGAGGAGAATACATAATGAAACGAATGATCATGGTAGTGCTGGCGCTTGTGGTGTTGGCGGGGTGTGCGACCACAGGGGAACACAGGGATCCCTATGGGGAGCAGGTGCAGTGTAGTACTTGCGAGCGTTGGTATGATGGCGTGATGAAGTCTGATGTAGAAGAACCTGACGGAAAAAAAACACCTAAGAATGTATGTGCTGAATGTGGACGGGTACTGCCTGAGAAAGAGAACTTTGGTTTCCTGGGGCTTGGCAAACTGGATGAGGTTGAACGTATTGGAAAGGTGATCGTTTATGGTGGGCTGGCATTGGTAATAGCGGTCTTTGCATTGGCACTCGGGTAGTTTTTTTTCATCATAGAGACACCGATACACAGAGAAGAGCGTTGATGATGAAATGGATGAAACGGATATTCGGCTCTACACATAACAAGCGGACAGTCCATGCTGAATCGGCTGGTTCCAAAATTGAATTTTGGAACCCACTTGTCCGCGAAATTGGATTTCGCATCCCCGCGTTATCGCACTTCTACATAAGGCGTGCACATTCGCCCTACCGAAGTACAACTTCAAGAACAATTGCGTTACGAAATACAATTTCGTAACGAGCCGGGAAAGAAAGAGAAAAGGAATTTCAAGAGAGATTGCGTTCCCAAATGGGATTTGAGGAACGAGCACAACAGCGTATTGGCGACTTATTGAATCCGGAATGCAAAAAAGATAGAATAACGTTTAACCAACAGGAGAAACATGGTATGACGTATGCAGACACAAAGAGGCGCATTATCCTTGCGCTTATTTTCATCGGTCTATCTGGGTGTCAGAGTTTACACACGCAAAAGGCGGCATCAAAAGACTCCAAAGGAACAGGAACTGCTGAAAACCCGTATATTCTCTATACCATTGAAGAAGTACAAGCCATCGGCAAAAATAAGGACAGCCTGAGCGCACACTACCGGCTCGGTTGCGACATTGACGCCAGCAACACCATCAACTGGAACGACGGCGCCGGACTTACGCCGATAGGCAGTACTGTTTGGAAAGAACATCAAGGAAACGACAGCGACTATCAAGGAATATATCTAGGATTCAATGGTACTTTTGACGGTTCAGGTTATACGATCAACAACCTGTATATTAACCTTTCTAAAACTCCATTTGGCGGACTTTTTGACATACTTGGAAAATCTGCGTGTATTAAAAATCTTGGATTACAAAATTGCAATATCTCTGTCATATACAAATATCCCGATGACGCTACTGATTTATGCTCTGCTCATGCAGGCGGAATCACAGGAAGTAATTTTGGGACGGTAATTAACTGTCATGTTACAGGAAATATATCCGCTTTGCTTTTGGATAAAGAAGATCATTCCAATGAAGGACCTACAGAAGAAATACAGCGTATTTTGAGTGATACGTCTGCCTATGCAGGTGGAATAGCAGGTTGCGGTGCAGGAATAGTAGTTAACTGTTTCAGCGAAGGAAAGTTTTCGGCTACTGCTAAAGGGGAACGTATGGGTGCTTATGCAGGCGGAATCATAGGCGATACGCAAGTAAGCTTGGATCTCTACTTAATGCTAAATATTTCCAGGGGTATAGTAACGACTTGCCACTCAAATGGAAACGTTTCTGCGGTGTCATTGGAGAGTATAGCTCAGGCAGGCGGAATCATAGGAAGAAACGGCAGCATTATAGATAACTGTTTTGCTACTGGAACTGTGTCAACTACAGGACATTGCTCCGCCTCCGGCGGCCTTGTAGGGGACAATAAGCATATTGTCTACTGTTCCTACGCGACAGGCAATGCAACAGCTGTATCTACAGATTGCTTTTCTTATGCAGGCGGCTTGTCAGGCACTAACGATAGCATTATAAACAACTGTTACGCAACAGGCAATATTTCGGCATCAAGCGAAAGTAATAAAGTCTATGCTGGCGGGGGAATTGGACGCAATGAAAACTTGATTACCAATTCTTACGCTACAGGCAGTGTTTCTGCTGTTGGTGGAAGTGAACTTATTTATATGGGAGGCTTTTCAGGTTACAACAAGCATGGCACAATAAAAGACTGTTTTTGGGATATAAACACTTCCGACACTGAAGTATCAGATGGTGGTACGGGCCTGACAACACAGAAAATGTTGCAAGAGGATACTTTTACGGCGGCAGATTGGGATTTTATGGGGACATGGATAATTGTGCCTAGTGAGACTTATCCTTACCTGAAAACGCTGGGTATTATTCAAACTCAAAATCATTGAATAACCTTGTGGAATTCGCATGATTGAATAAATAATAGGAATTTGGGAATGAGCGAATCGGGGAGCGCGTGGTTAAATCGCGAAGAAAACAGCAGACTGGAAGTCTGCACCACACTATGCGCTACAATAGTAA
>JAGLCZ010000155.1 GCA_023145975.1 Candidatus Hydrogenedentota bacterium
TATAGCTTAATTTAAAATGCTATAGACAAATTTACTGCACCATAATAGGAAGTTCCCAACATAAAGGGTTCAGCTGGACACACGATTTCAAGCATAAGGGTTTTATGGATGAGTTTATCATGTTCCAAAAATGATGTTGTTGATGTGCAATCGTTTATGTCTATACCTAGCAAAAGGTCGTTATTCCATTGACTGATCTGTGGGGAAAGCGGGGTACGCTCTGCGTTTTCGTATGCATCGCGTATCGCCAAAACTTTACTCGCTTGAAAACGATGGATACTGAACAGCAGAAATGCTGCAAGCAACCCAATAATAGTCCCCCATGCGATACCCGCTTTACACAGATTTAAAAGGTGGGGTACATTAAAAATCTCAATATTATATCCACCCAAAAATATTTTCCGTACTTGCTTTGCAGTAATGTATATAAGCACAGCCCATATCCAGATGGGAACAAATAGCAGGTGAAAAAAGTGCCGCTCCTGGAACTGCAAACTAACGTATCCGCAAAAAACAAGAAAGGCATACAGCAACAATGTTGCACGCCACGGAGTTCTTGAAGCAATGAGTAGTAACAGCAACATAATAATAATTGGAGTAGAAATCGCGATCCACCTGAATAAACCGGAAAGGGGCAACATTCGTCCCTGTGTGATATATGCCACTGCCGAGAAAGCCCGTATAGTGAGATCAAAGGGAAAGGAGAACAACAATCTATTTAGATAAGCGCCTGTAAACTGGATGTCTGCATCTGGTGTGTCCAGGGCTTTTTGATAATAAATATCGGGCATCGTAGCACTAGTCTGGGCAGCTGCCTGTGAAACGATAACACCATATTCATCGATCATTGCTATCGGTTCTTTTATATACGACGTCTGACCAAGAGGCAGTAGGTATTCAGATTCGCGGGAAAACCCGCAAATAACCCGAATATTATCCTGGCCCTGCTCGTGGAAGGAAAAAGCTCCTATAGGAATACAAAGAAGTATCAATATACTTGCATATATAAGAGAAGCCCATAAACGATGTCGAAAGAGAAGGGCTGCATCGGGGCAGAAAATCAATATGGGAAAAGCAAAAAAAGCAAGAACAAGCATATCCCGTCGGAATCCCATGCCTATGCCAATAAGTATCGCGAGAGAAAATGCTAGGGCAAGATAGTTGCGAAGCCGCACAGGATGCTTCAGTAACAGCGCAAGCAACAGGAACGTACCTGAATAAAAAGGCGCCTTGGACACATCACGCAAGTCCAGATGAAAATTGGAGGAAAGGATTATTGCAAAAAAACAAACGACGATGACACTAAAGAAACAATTCAAACTTTGACGAAAAAAAACATATAAAAACAAAGCATTAATCATAAGGAAGAGCAATATAAGATATTTTACAACAAACCAGTGAATTCCAAAGAGCCACCAGAATAGCCCCAGCAAATAGCACAGGTACAAATGAGTTTTTTGCAAGTGGGTCAACGTTCGCTTTTCAATAGGAGCTGCTTCCGATACTCCTGGAAAGGTACTGTTGATTCTTCCGTCAAGAAAACTTAAGTCTGCCACTATCTTTTCATCTGCAAAATTGTAGCATCCATATCCGCTTGCCCACATAATGCTTGCTCTTGCAAGATTTTGAACGACAGAAGAGGGCTTCCAGTCATGAAGAGATTTGTGTGCATAGTATCCAGAAAAGGATAAGACCACAAGAATACAGATACTTTCAAAAAATATCTTTGTGGGGGGAGCATAGCAAGATTTTGAGTTTTTTTTCAATCAACTTATTCTCTATTTTTGGAAGAGCCTTTTGCTACAAAAAAAATCTTTTCGATCTTCTTCTCGTTAGCCTTTATCCTGTATAAATACGGCGAATCTCACTGTCATCGTATTGGCGTTATCCGATGTACAGTGCATATCCTATGGCCACGTTTGGCCATTGCCTGGTACAAATACAGTTAATCCAATAGATCATTTGATTCTAGTCTGGTTCAGAGATTAAGGTATCAGCCTCTATATTTTTGTCTTCCGCGCCACTATCGTCGCCATTTCCTGACTTCGCATCTCGGCATATAGCATCACACCTGTACCCTTCAATGCCACATACACATCATACTCCAACACCAAAACCGAAGCAAAGAAAATCAAGTGGGCGGATTCAAGGTTGAAATGCAACCCCTCGCGAAAAAAGAGGAGACATCATAGAAGATTTCGGTAGAATTGTTTAAAGCCAAAAAACCGAAGGAATCTACAATGTCCCCACATCATTTTACACGAGATGAACGCATCAAACTAGAAACGTATAAATCGGCAGGTTACAGTAATACCAAAATAGCCGAAATGCTTAATTTTCACAAAAGTAGTATCGGTCGTGAAATACGCCGTAATAGTACCTGTAAAGGATATTGTGCACCGACAGCAGATGGTTTTGCTGTTCGTCGCAGAAAAGAGTTGGAACGCCATAAAAGGCTTGATTATCTACCACTTCGCCGTTATGTGATAGACAAAAGTATGGAACGTTGGTCTCCGGAGCAGATTAGCAGTACTCTTCGCTTGAAATACAAGCATGATCCTTTGATGCAGATTTCTTATGAAACTATTTATACGACAGCTTATTCTGATAAACGTTTTGGCCCTTTGTTGATTCCCTACTGGCGGCAGCACAGAAAAAAGAGGAAGAAAAGATGTCTTTTAAAGGGGAAGAGGGAAATAATCAAGAATCGCATTCCTATTAAATATCGTCCTAATATTGTTACTGCACGTTCTCGTGTAGGCGATCTAGAAGGCGATACCGTAGTTGGTTGTGGTCAAAGCGGTAATATTGTCACTTTAGTGGACCGTAAATCACTCTACCTTTGGAGCGCACTATGTCCTACAAAACATTCGCAGGTAGTAAGCCGGGCAATTGTAAATATATTGGAGAAAGTTGAGCCTCAACACCTTCATACCATTACGTTTGATAATGGTACGGAGTTTGCAGGGCATATGCAGATTGCCAAAGAACTCTCGGTGGATATATATTTTGCCCGTCCATATTGCTCAAATGACCGGGCTAGAAATGAAAATACCAATGGTCTCTTGAGGCAATACTTTCCTAAGAAATTCAGGTTTGATACAATTACTCCAGACCAGCTGCAGCGGGTAGTTGAAGAAATAAACAATAGACCTAGAAAAACCATTGGCTACAGAACACCTGCCGAAGTCTTCAATCAATCAGGGGTTGCGTTTCGAGTTTGAACCTGCGGTGAAGGTAAAGTATTATGGGAAAGTCTTGTACGATCTATGATGTGTTACACTTAATATATGAATCCGCAATATAATTTTTCAGGGTATCCTGTT
>JAGLCZ010000156.1 GCA_023145975.1 Candidatus Hydrogenedentota bacterium
TCGTTATTTGCGACGGCATCTGAAACGGCTCATCGCATGGTGACACTGCGTGGTTGTGTGCGTTTGCTGCGTCTTGGACAGATGGATCAAATGGTAACATTGGCACTATATGAAAATCTGGTGGGTTCCGCGAAAAATGCTGATGAACGGAAGGTTATTCTTTCAGGACTTGCTGATGTGAATGCATCTGAGGCGATTCCTATTGTTCTTGCCTTGATCGAAGATGATAGCGTGAAAACTGAAGCAACTATGGCGCTCAAGCGTATTGGTGATGCTACTGGTATGACGGAAGCAGAAATACAGGCAGCGAAAAAAGCAGCCTTTTCTACGGATATTCCCAGTTCCCATAGTGATTTCCTCTCTATATTTGATGGAGAAACTCTAGAAGGCTGGAGTGGCGAACCTGTCTTGTGGCGGGTTGAAGACGGATGTATCATAGGGGAAACAACTGCGGAAACACTTTTGAAAACAAATACATTCCTTACTTGGGAAGGAGGTGTTGTGAGTGACTTTGAACTAATATTCCGTTACAGGTTGGAAAGTGACTGGGCAAATTCAGGTATCCAGATTCGCTCGGAACGTTTTGAAGGGTATCGGGTGCGTGGGTATCAGCCGGATATTTCATCTGAAGATTGGATTTCCGGTATATGCTATGAGGAAGGCGGTCGTGGTATATTAGCGCGCCGTGGTCAGAAAGTGGAAATTGGAGAAGATGAGGAAAAACAGATAACGCAGTTTGGTGACGAAAATGAACTTGGTGCTTATATTAAAAGAAACGACTGGAACGAATACCATATTATAGCAAAGGGAAATCGTTTTGTATCCAGTATCAATGGACATCGGATGCACGAAGTCATTGATAATTCTCCGCAGGCACATACCAGCGGCATACTTGCATTCCAATTACATGCGGGCGATCCTATAAAAATTCGTATTACAGATATCATGCTTAAACAGTTGTCAAATAAATAAATCCTAATCCCAATAAATATTTTTACAGGAGTAGACAATGAGTAACAAATCGACTATCAACAGGCGTTCATTTTTAAAGAATACCTTAACAGCCGCAGGCGGAGTTGCCGCTGCGCCGCTGATTATTTCCCGTGCTTCTGCACAAACTTCTCCGAACGACCGCATCGTCATGGGAGCCATAGGGGTCGGTGGACGTGGCGGCTATATACTCAGCACATTTTTGCAGTATTCCGATGTGCAGATGGTAGCGGTATGTGATGCCATTGGGGACCGTAGAAAAAAAGCACAGCGTATGGTTAACGAACGCTATAAGAACGATGATTGCGCGACCTATATTGATTGTCGGGAACTGCTTGCCCGTCCCGATATTGACGCTGTGATGATCGCTACCGGTGATAATAACCATTCTTTGGTATCTATGCTTGCCGCTCGTGCCGGCAAAGATATTTACTGCGAGAAACCGTTGAGTGTTACTATTGCTGAAAGTCGTGCTGTATCGGATACGATAAGCCGTTTTGGTCGTATATTTCAGTGTGGTACGCAGCGGCGTAATGTTTCCAATTTTGTTTTTGCTGTCGATCTTGCACGTTCCGGGTTACTTGGACGTATCAAAACTGTTTATGCGGAAAAGGCGTGGAAAAAGTCGGGGGTTCATTTTAAAGTTCTTGAACCCCAACCTGAACCTGCTTATGAAGTACTGGCGTGGGATCGTTGGCTTGGAGCGGCGAGTATGCGGCCTTTTAATTCCGACTATACAGGTGGATTTTGGAGGCAGCATGGTGATTTCTCCGGTGGATCCATAACGGAATGGGGATCTCATACCGTGGATATATGTCAGTGGGCACTTGATGCCGATGATACCTCCCCTATTACCTATGATTTAATCAATCCTGAAGGTGATATTGAGGCGGTATATGCGAATGGTACAAAACTTATTATTAAAAAGGGATTGCGTTTTGGATCCTGTCCTGTACGTTTTGAAGGGGAAGAAGGCTGGGTGGAGACTGGTGATTCCGGTGAAATTGAAACCTATCCTGCCTCGCTGCTTTCTGATCGCAAATATTCCGGGGGGTATCCGGCGGACAATCATGTACGTGAGTTTCTGAATTGTGTAAAGTCACGGCAGCAACCGCGTTCCACTGCTGAAGCTGCGCATCGCTCCATTAGCGCCTGTCATTGTGCAAATATGGCCGTGCGGTTAAATCGTCCGATGAAATGGGATCCCGTTAAAGAGGAATTTATTGGTGATGCGGAAGCCAACCGTTTGCGTTCACGTGCTTTTCGTGAACCCTGGACCACCTAAAATGGAATACCATTACTAGAAAATCCCAGTAGTATCATAGAAGGACTTGTAGTGCTACTCGTTATTCTTTAATACTATATCAATGAGTTCATAGGCCTCTAATCGTGTCTCTAATGGAAAATCATGTTCGGCATCGGGATAAGAAACACGTAAATTATCTTCAGCATGGAGTAGTGCGAAAATAGAGCGTGCCGCGTGTACGGCATCTTTCACACCGGATACCTCAAAATTATCATCTTTTATCGGGGCACAGATAAATACTGTGCGAGGTGCAATAGCAGCAAGAACTTCAGAAAAATCAAAGGGGATTTTGGCAGGGTCTTTTTTATAGACGGTGTCTATACGCGGCATATATCCATCATGAGTCCATCCCGTAATATCCCCGTTTTTATATTTTGGAAATAATGTAAATCCACAACTACTAACGGCAACCTTGATACGGGTATCAAACACGCTTACAAACAGCGTATTGTGTCCTCCCAGTGAATGACCTATACAGCCGATGCGTTCGGGATCCACCTGCGGAAGGCTTTCTAATAGGTCAATAGCGCATATGTGATTGACAATTCCTTTCATGGTGCAGCTGACATATCCTTCTTCATAAAGACGTTGTCGTGCTTCCACATACTCGCCGAATCCGGGATAATCGGGTGCCAATGTAATATAGCCGCGTTTGACAAGTTCCTCTGCATAGTTGCGGTTACTTTTATTTCCTTCCCCTGCACAAACACGCTTACCAATTGGGGAAGTAGGATGCAGGCATAATACAGCTGGCTTCTTTTTTTCTTTCCCATCTTGGTTATTGGGTAAAAAAAGAAAAGCAGGAACCGTGTCCCATCCGTCAACTTTATAATGGATAGTTTGACGACGGTATGAGGGAAAGGATTGTTCTGCAACGATTTCATACCTGGAAGAAGATGCATGGTCAATTTCTGGAAGTTTCCCCATGACCAACTGCATATTTTCCAGTATATGATGTTTACGCAGTTGCCAATCAGCAGCGTTATCTATGGGAATCTGCTGATTCTCTTCAGAAAGATAGTAGAGTAAATCGATTTTATTGTCGTAAAAAGGAGGTGCTTCTGATATTCCATAAATCAGGGTCAGGTAAAGAAATAAAGTAGTCATTCTAATATTCCGTACCAGTCTTCAATCGAGTCGTCTGCATCCTGAAGTTTTTTTCGATATAATTCTGTATCTCCTTTTACAACAATAAAATCGATACGGGTTGTGTTTTTTGTTGGTTTTCTCCATGTGTTTCCATCGCGCAGTGCGAGTAGGGAAAATCCTGCATCTTCCAAAGTCTGTAGGACAAATTCAGTAGAAAAAATGTGCTCCCGGCTAATAGATTCAGTACCTGAGTCAATGCGTATCCGTGTCTCACAGGTTTGGGTTTCATGTGCATAAGAAGTATTCCAAGTACTGCTGAACTGACCATGCTCTTCGGTTCGGGAAGTATTTTCAAAATGATTAGTGATCATTTTTTCGGTGACTATGTCAAAATAAAAGAGGCCATTGGGTAAAAGCACCTCATAAAATGACTGTATTGCTTCTGTAAATACTTCTTCGCTCAATAGAAAATTTAACGAGTCAAACAGGCAGGTAACCAAATTAAAAGAGCTGCGGAAAGGCAGCGTACAAAAGTTCCCCTGAACCAGTCGTGGAAGTTTCCTATGCTGGCGGGCAACGTATAACATAGCAGGCGATAAATCCATCCCTACAGAATCCCAGTTGTCCGTGGCAAGTTCTTTTAATAATACCCCCGTACCACACCCGGCATCTAAATATCGGAAAGGGGCTGGAAGCATAGCGCCAAGCGTGGTGGTAATGTGAATCCAGCGCTCATAATCCACATGCTGCATGATGTCATCATAAAAATCGGCAAGTGGTGTAAGGGCATCCTGCCCCATTATGTTTAGTTCTGATTTCTTAACCATAGTAGAAACGCCTGTGTGTTAGGGTCAATAACTTTTTTCATCTGACAAAAGGTAAATTTCATTTCTGCAACATAGAGTAATGCAGATGCAAAACCACTAACACGCAGTTGCTGTCGTGCTTTGGCGGCTTCGGGAAACTTGCGGGTGGGTTCAGAAAAATCTGCAACATAAAGGGCTTGTCCAAGGATTCCCAATGCCGGGCGGCCGGTGGTGTGCCAATAAATAGCTTCGTATACGTTTGCGCTGATACCAAACTGCTTTTGACAAATTTTCGCAGCTACAGGACCGTGTAATAACGCTGGATTTTCTATCTGACTGTCACTGAGAGGGAGACGAAATATACGTGCCTGTTTCAACAGTTCGTTTTTCTTCAAATTACGACAGTAGTCATGAAGCAATCCTGCTGCAATAGCTTCGTCATGATCAATATCGAGGGAAGGAGAAAAAGAGGCAAGATATTCAGCGGTAAAGATACAATGACTTACCTTATCATCGCGGAGTCGTTCCCGAATACGGTGAAGATACTCTTTGCTGCGCGGCATTTCAGTTATTGGCACGATATAATCCTTTTGACGTGATAAATCGTACTGCCGCCTCGGGTAGCCAGTTTTCCATGTTTTCGCCACGTTCCATTCGCTCCCGTATTTCTGAAGAGGAAATAGGATATTCATCCATATGCAGCATCATACAGTTATCTACAATATTTTGGGCGAGTGGGGCTTTGTTTTCTGGTCGGGGTGCTACAAGCAATTTTGCCAGTTGCAGGATGTCATTGGGTTCATGCCAGTGAGGCAGATCGAGTGCAGAATCATAGCCTACGATAAAGAATAATTGGGAAGGGGTGAACAGCTTGTGTAATCGTTTTAATGTATCTGCTGTATAGGACGGCCCGGGGTGATCAATTTCGATGTGGCTTGCTTCGAATTCAGCTATCCCTTCTATGGAGTCCGCTGTCATTGCTGCACGTAATGACGCAGAGGTGATTCTGTTTTCGTATTTATGCGGTGGATTGGAGGCGATGACAAATAATATCCGATCTAAGTGTGCCTGCTCCAATGCTGCTTTCGCGATGGCTATATGACCAGTATGAATGGGATCAAAAGTCCCGCCGAATACGCCGATACGTTTTTCTTTAAGGTTATTCACGGATTTGCCCTGTGCCATGTACGATGTATTTCAGGGAAGTGAGACCTTCGAGTGCCATAGGCCCCCTGCAATGTAGTTTGCTGGTGCTGATGCCGATTTCTGCGCCCAGGCCAAACTCGAATCCGTCGGTAAAGCGGGTGGATGCATTGACGTATACACTTGCACTATCTACTTCATCGAGAAAACGCTCTGCTGCGTTATAACTTTCAGTGATAATTGCATCGGAATGATGACTGCCATATTCGTTGATGTGGCACACCGCCTCTTCGAAAGAGGAAACCACACGAATGGAAAGAATTTTGTCCAGGTATTCTGTCGTCCAATCTGTTTCGGTTGCGGGGTTACAGTTTATCAGCTGACATGTTCTTTCACAGCCGCGTAATTCACAACCCCCTTCTGTTAGTTCCTTGGCAATGTCCGGAAGCAGTAACGGTGCGCCAGCTTCGTGGATCAGAAGAGTTTCCATGGTATTGCATACGCCGGGACGTTGTAGTTTGGCATTTACAGCAATACGTTTAGCCATGGTCGCATCGGCATCTTCATGGATATAGGTGTGGCAAATCCCATCAAGATGGGCAACAACAGGAATGCGGGATTCATCGTAAATACGTGCAATCAGATTTTTACCGCCACGGGGTATGATGACATCAATATACCGTTCAAGCTTCAGCATCTCCCCCACTGCCGCACGATCTGTGGTAGTAATAATCTGCAGGGCATGTTCCGAAACGCCTGCTTCCATTACTGCTTTGCTGAAAATTTTTGCTATGGCGAGATTAGAATGTATTGCTTCAGATCCGCCCCGAAGAATGGTGGCATTTCCGGATTTCAGACAGAGTGCGGCGGCGTCGGCTGTTACATTCGGACGGCTCTCATAGATAATTCCAACTACGCCAAGGGGTTGTCGAAGCCGAGCTATACGTAAGCCGTTAGGGTGTATATATTGCTCTGTAATATCGCCCACAGGATCGGGTAATGCTGCTATTACATCCAGGCCTTCTGCCATAGCGGTAATACGCTTATCTGTGAGTTCGAGGCGGTCAAGCATGGCGTTGGATAATCCTTTAGAGCGCCCCGCTTCCAAGTCTTTGGCATTTTCTATCTGTAATTCTGTTTTGTTGTTACGAAGCGCCTGGGCTGCATGAATTAATGCGGCATCTTTAACGCCGCGAGACATTGATCGCAACGTATTTGATGCGATTCGCGCCTGTTGACCAATCTGTTCCAATTTTTTCTGTAAGATCATGAATTTTTCCTAGGTAAATATTTTTTCTATGTGACTATTTGCAAGAGGCTTGCAGTATTTGGAAAATGATTACTGTTTTACCAAGACGACGCGAACTACCCAAAGAAGAAGGAGCGCTGCCACAGGGGACCAGTCAGTAAATCCCATGGGGGGCAAGGTACGCCGGATAAGTTTCAAAAGTGGATCCGTAATGGCTGGGATAAAACGCAGTGGACGTTGATAGAGGTCAAGCGAAAGAAATGGGGCTACCCATCGGGTCAGAATAGCCATCATATAGAGCGTGATGGCACTATATAGGGTTAACCTGATAACTTCGCGCAGTATTTCTGATTCATCGTTCATAACAAGGAAAACTCCTGAACGTTTTGGAATATGGACAGGTTGGATGTTCGTATATCACTGAACAATAGCACGTTTGATGCTGTAAATTCATGTACAAACGTAGATGATAGGTCTTTTTCAGAATGGGCTCTTATTCGGTTGGATAGATATTCTCATGTCACTGGTCGGAAATCTACACATCAAAAGAGGTATAATCGAAAAAAAACAGATATATAGATGCGATTTTGTGCACTACAGGATGATACGCTGGTGCATCAAGAATGAAGATTATCGGATGGATCAATGGGCGCGACCCTATCGTTGACGTCCCTATAAGGAAAGCAATGCAAATTGGAATACTGAAATTTAAGGAAACCTATGTGGAACGAATCTGGGGCGGTAAGAAGCTGCAGCAGCTATTGGAAAGAAGTTTCGATGCACCGGCTTCGATTGGAGAGGCATGGTTGATAGCGGATCATCCTTCCTGCGAGAGCGTAGTTGCAGAAGGTATGTCTCAGGGAAAGACCTTGCGCGACCTCATGGAAACGCAGGGCGATGATCTGATCGGTGCACTGCCGCACCCCACTCCGGATGGACGGTTTCCGTTATTGTTGAAATTGATTGATGCAGGCACT
>JAGLCZ010000157.1 GCA_023145975.1 Candidatus Hydrogenedentota bacterium
TGGTCACAAATCTTGCCAAAGAACAGCTCGAATTTGATCTGGGTAGTGAGGCTGTCATTACCGCACGCGGATCTGTAACGGAAGTTGACGGTCAACCTGCACTGCAGATTGGTGAATGTGCGTATACTGCCGTTATCATTCCTGCAGAAATGGAAAATCTTGACCGGGGCGTTTTCGACCTGCTTACTTCCTATCTGGAAAAAGGCGGCGTTGTATTTTCCTGCGCTGCACAGGATGTGCCCGCATATATCGACGGAAACCCTGACGATGCCTGTACTGCACTACGCGCAAATGATAACTGGAAAATTATTGCTCCGGAAGAAGTAACAGCACGTATAAACGAACACTGCAAACCATCTGTAGAAGTTATCCTTGACACAGAGAACCAGGCCATTGTGTATCACCATCGCCGTCAACTTGCTGATGGCGACATCCTGTTTATTGCCAATATCAGTAACGATAGTGGTACTACCGGAAATATCATTTCCCACTGTGAAGGATTTCGCGAAATAGACCTTGATACCGGTGATATATACGGCTATGAGTCAGTTGCGGCGGCGGACGGGCAGCTGCACGCATCGTTTTCGATACCGCCCTGCGGCAGTATCATGCTTTTCCTTGACAAGAAGGAAATCCCTGCTGCAATACAAACTTCCCCCATTGGGGAAGCGAACCTACTGCCTCTTTCTGATATAGAGATACAGCGCCTGGACGACAATAATTTGATTTTAGACTATGTCGATATTGCGGCAGGTAAAGCAAGTGCCTCAAAAGTATTCTGGAAAGAAGCTGCAGCACTCACATTCAAAGAAAACGGATTACGGGGCAATATTTGGGATCATTGCGTTCAGTTCCGTGACGAATTATTGCAAACCCAATTCGAAGCAGACAGCGGTTTTACCGCCCATTATAATTTTACTATTGAAGGAAGCGTACCGACAGAACTCTACGCAGTCATCGAACGTGCAGATCTATACACGATAACCTGCAACGGGAAAACTGTGGCGGCAGAAAATGGTTCCTGGTGGCTTGACCGTTCTT
>JAGLCZ010000158.1 GCA_023145975.1 Candidatus Hydrogenedentota bacterium
TCACCCAGCTGGTCATAGGCATCTGCAATATGCGGATTCACTTCTTCAAAATTAGTATATACCTTTTCAAGCTGCTGCATATTATTTTTGGAATTAATTAAAAACTCCATCTCATCAAGAAAATACCAAGTCAACGTACGCTCAGACGGCTTAACAATTTTAAATTTATTGGATGCAATATCTGTTCGCAAGACGGTATTCCACACGTCGGCAATAGTCTCTATGGCACGAATAAAATAAGCACGGCCGGCTTGCTTCATAAATCCATCATAACCCGTCCCCATTTTATAATCATGGGCAATAAGCCGTTCGTCCTCGGAAAAGAATGAACGACGTTTCGCAAAATAGCTCCTCGCATCACGAATAAACAACCTGTGTTTCTGAGGAACAGAAAAGTTATAACTATTCAGATTCTTCTCAATATCAGTAATAATTAATCGCCGTAGTTCATGATCTTCCGGCGTCCAGGAAAATCCATAGGGCAACATTATGTCTGCTGTCAATGCGGCAAGTACCCCCATGCGATAAGCAAAGTAAGAAGTAGGACCATAGCGTCTTGCTTCACGCAACAATAACATTTCGCTTACAATTGCCTGTATTACCTCTTCGTCGTTACGCAGAGAGCCGCGTTCGGTAAGCTGCTGCCACCCATCGCTTGCACCTGTCATAACATCGCGCTCAAAATTTGGACCAACGATCCCGCCTGGACGAAATGTATTTGGAAAGTCATGTTTAAGTACCTGCAATGCCATCGCAGTTATACTACGCGTGGCACGCGGTCCCCATGCATAAACATCCGACACCAAGCCCATGCAAAGCAACGTCGCAACCAAAACCACCGAGAGACACAGAAAATATTTCCGCATAATGCTCTTTCCTATTTTCTCACCAAATAACTTCATACACCTTACCATCCACCACACTTATCAAGCCCGAGGATTGATAATAACACCCCGAGTTTTCTTATTACAGGTAAAAACTAACACAAAACGCCTCAAAGTGTCAATTGTTTTCCCCTGTTTTTTCCATTTCATTGGATTTATCGGAAGAAACAGACATCTCCTTCCCCACCTCTGTGCTGGGATTCAGACGCCCAAAAATGCGTAAAAACACTGATGCGACACGTCTTCCCAGCAACCAGTACCGATATGCGTACTCCTGTTTCATGGTCTTTTGCAAGAAATGTTCCACCTGAGAAAAAACTTCAAGACTACCCTCACCGTTGATAATACCATGTCGTGTTCGTTCAAACAATACAAGTTCTTTATCTTTACTACCCAGTTTCTCAAATATCTCCATACCACTAACAGGATTAACTGTAGCATCTTTTGATGCTTGAATGACAAGAGTGGGCGTATGTACATCAGGCAAAACCGCATCGGTGGCATTCATGACTTGAGTTAGTTGTCGTACCCCTGTAAGCGGGTTACGTGTATAATTAATATGCTTGTTTTCTGGACTATTTTCCACATAATCCCAGGCATATTGGCTTTGTCCGATTTTTTTCAAAAGTGTATTCAAAGAAATAATTGAAGGAACCAACCGTATAGAATAATTTTGAATAGACAAAGGAGCACAAATTGAAAATACCGCTTTAATATTGGAATGCTTATGTGCCGCCCCCATCAAAGCCAAGCACCCCCCTGTTGAAAATCCGCCAAGGAAAACATTGTTAGTAAGGGAACGCATAAGTGCGTACCCTCTGTTAAAAGATGCATACCAATCTTCCCAATCACACCGCGCAAGATCTTCAGGTGCCGTACCATGCCCCTTTAAGCGAATTCCGTAAACAGCAAAGCCGCAACGGTAGAGATGCTCTGCAAGGGCACGTACTTCCAAAGGAGCCGCCATATAGCCATGAGCTAATACAATCCCCCCCCGGATCCGCCAGGGGCGCAGCAAAAAAGGACGCCCCACGAATGGAGGTTTGCTGGAAGAGGGTATATAAAAACGGGCATAATTTTCCTCGAACTCGCGAAGGGCTTTATGAGTAAGTAATCGAGTTACAGCACTCTTCACAATAAAATCAGGGGTACGCCCGATATAACGTACCATGGCAGGTTCCGCCCAGGCTGCCTCCGCTTCGTTAGCAATAACATCAAGGGTCGCTTCGCGAGGCATCGCATGAAACCCTATAACCGGCATTAGTTTTTTTCGTTTCTTTTTGTATCCATATTTGGAAGACATAAGAAATTTTTCCTGTACTGCCATATCCAGGAAACCTTGAAAGGCATCATGCGGCTCATCACTAAGAAGTTCATCACATTGCTTTTCAAGTTCTGGATGGACATTACAGGAGGATTGGCATACCTGCCGGGCACATAGGTATATACGCTCGCGATAATCTCGATCCCGAAACCAACGGCCTTCAGGTTGTCGTCGTACAATACCGGCAAATATGTGGTCCATATTAATCATGGTCATGGCGTAAACAGCAGTCATAAACCTGTGCGTAATTGCCTGTGCCAAATCATGAAATGCAGCACGTGTATCAGCCTCAATCGCTGCCAAATCGTGAGTACCACAGGCCAACATAGATGCGTATTCCGGTGCGGCAAGATACTGGTCCATACGAATGGGATCACCAAAGGTCACATCGATATCCGTATCTTCCGCCAATACGGTACCTTCAACAGAAAGTTCATCAAGAGTACGCTCACTTAAATCATCTCCAGTGATCTTCTGGGCAGCCCGCAAAAAAATATTATCACGGGCACGAATAGGATAATAGGTAAGATTTACAGGAATAATAACGGTCTTAAGTGCAGCAACCTCTTCATACGCATCCAGGGAAAAAATATCAAGAGCCCGTTCCAATTCATCTTTATTCCCACTGTCATGAAGACAACGAAGTTTGGCTCGGTAATAGGCGGCGCGTAATGCAAGGGCAGCAGCACCTGTGTGCGGTGCACGCTTCTGATGTCCATCAAATACCTTGAATATTCCATGATCCTGAAAGAGTTTTTTATCCTTTATCATTGCGCCTTCAGGAAAAATAATCCAAGGATGATCACCACGCAGCAAAGTACGCACAATGGTTTTGTCCCGATCAGGATCTTTGGTCGATACCGCACCGGCTGCATGAAGATAATCACCAATACGCCCCTGGAATAATTCCGATGCCGCTAAGGACCACGGTTCCAACCCCGTATATTTATTGATGATATAGGGGAGCAAAAGTGTTTCGAGTCGCGTAAAGTGATTTGCCACAAAAACAATAGACATATCAGGAGCAATGACATCAATATTATGAAGGCGTACCTGTGCACGCATCAGCCGTGAAGCTAAATCGAGCATCCGTTTGGTCATTTTCAACGCCAGTGAAACCGCCATCCGACCTTCTCTCATTGTACTCTGGTATTAAAACACACCAAGATGAATCCAAAATTATCCAGTCTGTTCATTCTGCGTCACAGCCCTCATTTGCCGACGCAATCCATCTCTCCAACTCTTCTTTCAAACAAACTGTATCCAGTGCAGTTTTTTGAATAAGCACGCACAGCCTGTCCAGACTACCGGCATCAATTTTACTGAGTTCAATAGCAACACCACGCCCGTCAAGACGTGAAACTACTCCTGATGATAGAATGTCTGCTGTTTCGTCTTCTTTCCCTAAAGTCATAGTGATACTAACACAACTTCCCAGGGGCAAAGAACGCTCCGTCTCGAAAAACAGTCCATTGAGACTTACATTACAAGCACGCCCTTCAACCAATACTCCTGTTTCCAACCGAACCTGCACAGATAAGGATATAGAACTTCTTGAATACTTTCGATTTTCCACGGTACCGCTCATTTCAGTTCACTCCTAAGCCACTACTTTGCACAACATAGCAACACTATAAATATTCTCATAAGCTTAAACACAAATAATACCTCAAGAACACTGTCAGCATAACACACTCTACACAAGTGACGCCATAGAAAATCCAATAGCGTCATATGATCTTCTGTTGCAATACCTCCCCACTACTTTTCCATTAAACGTGAAACTTTAACTGCAATGAAGGTATACTAATAATCGAAGTGATAAGTTAAAAATAGGCAGGAAGCTGTAGAATAATGCGTAAAAACGAACAGGCTCTCAAAACCGACACCAACGTAACGCCTTTGTTGCGGTCGCTTCCAGAGCACGGTACGACACTGCCTCCGCGTGAAATGGAGGATGACGCACTTCTGTTCGCATATAAAGAGGGATCGGAATCGGCGTTTGAAGAATTGGTGCGACGATATCAGCAGAAGATCTTTCTTTATATCTACCGCATGTTACAAAACAAACATATTGCAGAAGAACTTACCCAGGAAGTATTTCTAGCACTGGTCAAAAATATCAACCGTTATAACCCGCAGGGGAAATTTGCCGCCTATCTGTTCGCCATAGCCTCAAATAAAGTCCACAAGGAATGGGAACAACGTAAACGACGACCGAAATTTTTCAGTCTCTCTTTTTGGAGCAATAATCCCAACGCAGCCCATGACGGCGCCAGTCCACTGGATACGATTCCAGACACCAAGGCATGTGTTGAAAAATCTTTCAAACGCAAAGAAGTATCGGACGCCGTACATGAAGCCCTCAAACACCTTCCTGAGCGGTATCGAGAAGCATTTGTGTTACGCCGTTTTCTTGATCTCTCTTACAATGAAATAGCTGACATAACCGACTGTCCCATTGGAACTGCCAAATCCCGAGTCGTAAGGGCTGAACGCAAATTGCGCCCCTATCTGTTACACTTCCGCGAGTATTTGCATTAGAACCGGAATTATTATGCGCATCACTCCAACAATGATAAATCATCCAACCCAACAGCAGCTAGTGGAATTCGCTGAGTCTCTTGTTGCCCGCTATACCCCTGTGTCTGCACTAATGGCAGCCCATGTTACAGATTGCCCAATCTGTGCACTGGAAGTTAAAAAAATACGATCTTCTTTTGAATTAGCGGCATTGGCTGAATTACCGCCTCCTTCCCGAGAACTTACGCAGCGTATTATTGTACAAGCACAAAAGAAACGCTGCGTTAACGCTAATACGAACAATCACTATGCAAGCCTTTCACGCTTCATCCAAATGGCAGCAGGAACCGCAGCAGCAATCGTATTGGCTTATTTTTCCTTTGGTGCTGTTATGAACGATATGGATCCCAAAAATTCATCCTCCCTTCGCACTTCCTTTACCACCAGCGAAGTATCACCCGTATATGAGGAACTTCAAAAACAGACGGCTACAGTGCAGGCACTATCCGCTTCCGTATCATTACAGAAAAACACCACGTTTTCTTCCGCCAAACAAGATCATCAACGTTCCCTCAAAATATTTGATAATGATATGAGTGCCGCCCGATCCGCACTTGAACGAAATCCCGGTTGTATTCGTGCCAACCAGGTTATGCTTAGCAGTGTTGAACGCCAGCTTGAAGGGTTAAGAAATCTGTATCTCGACCGCAAGTTATAACCTAAATAGATACCATGGGGATGCGCTTTATAATTTCTACATGTCGACGCCACCTTTTTCTATTGTGCTGCCTGTTATTGGCTGGTACCCTATCCCCCTGTGCTTCCGCAAAAATTATGCAACGCATACAAGCAGGTATTGAAAGTGTCGCCAAGGGCATGGATTATATGGGTGAACGTGCCGGAGAACTCATCGGACCGGGTATCCCATTACAAATAGATACAGCGGCTGCCGTTAAAGAACAACGTATCTTTGACGAACAATATACTGTAGGAAAACATCCTGTAATTACACTATCCAATGAGTTTGGTGCAATCCGGGTAAGTACCTGGGATGAAAATATTGTAAGAATTAATGCGGAAATTACTGCGGGAGCACAATCTCAGGAGATCGCCGAACAGATAGTACAAACCATTGACATTTCTGTATCTCATAAAGAAGATTTCATTGAATGCCACACCGTATACCCTGAAATTAAAAGTGACGATCAACTCTTTCAATCTGTTAACTACAATATCCAAATTCCAAAAGATGCCGCGCTGGTAGTAGACAACTTTTTCGGAGATGTATATCTCTCCGACATTGGGGGGACGGTGGCGGCAAACGTGCAATACGGC
>JAGLCZ010000159.1 GCA_023145975.1 Candidatus Hydrogenedentota bacterium
TTTTTTACGCAAAACCGCGGATCAGAGAATCTTATACGAAACCATAGCGGGCGGACACACCGTAAATTCTCTCACAGCAAATCGTAAAGACGCTTGGGCTTGCGAACAGCAAAATGGTGCTCTACATCTGTCAATATGGTTTTATGCTGGATATGGACAGGGCCTTCTTCATCGCCGGATGCCCAGCGTGCCAAGGCTTCAATACCTTCCATAGCCGCTTCACGCACGGGAACCCAAAGGTGGGCAGTGGCTTCGGACAGTACAGCGGCATCTTTCATGTAGGTCCAGATCACCGTTTCAAATTCAGGGCCGAAAGTACGACCGGCACGGGTAGCTGCCTGACGCAACGCGCTGCTATCCTCACTTACACTTGAATCGACCAGTCCCGTTACCCCCGGCTGTTCCAGTAACGATACCACAACATCCACTAGGGAAGATCGACCCGGGTTAAAATAATGTATCAGCGTGTCGTCCAGCGGAATATCGAAATCACGAAGCGCCTGCTCATACCCCCGAATACGATCAAGTCCAGACTGATACCCTTCAAAGGCGGACAAAAAAGCAATACGTCGATGCCCCCGATCCAAAAGGAAACGTGTACTCTTGTAGGCACCCTCCCGGAAATCAACCGAAGCGGTACTCCCCTCATCAAGTCCATCCAGACGACCCAAAGACAAATAGGGAATACCTGCGGCATGAATACGGGGCAATACGGTATCACCAAGAGGTAATGGACCTACCACAAGACATACATCGTAAAGTTGTTCCCACACCCCGCGCCCGTAATCATCTGTATTTTCCTCCCCGGGTCGAGGCGTCATGTCAAAGGCAAGGTAGGCCCCCTGCACTGAAAAAACTTCAGATAACTTGGCAAAAAGCCAAAGCAGAAAATCGCCACTCAAGGGCACCGTCTCCAACGGAGGCGCCATGGTAACTCCAACACAATTACTGTGCCGACTGCGCAAAGTACGCGCACCATGATGGGGATGGTATCCCATGGCAATAACAATGCTCTGAATCCGCAGGCGCGTCTCTGCACTCACACCAGCTTTATTATTAACAACTTTGCTGACAGTCTTTGCTGAAACACCCGCTTCCCGGGCAATATCATATATGGTATTACGTCGTTTCAAAATATATTCCTGATAAAATCCGAACAGTATAAATCACTTAACTGCGGGTAGATAACGTGTGAGAAACAGGCTGACCAACCGTCATTCTCTCTTTTCACTAGAAGAAATCAGTCTGAAACATTCCCAAACCGTCCCCTTCCTATACTTACTATTGCACAGTTCACTATGCCGTTACAAGCCCTATTGACTTTTTGTATGGTTTATGGTATTATTATTAGTATAGGATTTTTATTTAATGAAAATGATGAAAACAT
>JAGLCZ010000016.1 GCA_023145975.1 Candidatus Hydrogenedentota bacterium
TCCGGCTCATCGCAAGAAGTTAATTTTAATACTGCTTCCAGACAAGCATCCGCATCCGTATTAAAAATAGACAAAAATATGTCTGAAAGTATATGAACATCACTTTGTTCTAAATGACCCACCATTCCCATATCCAAAAATGCCACACAGTTGTCATGAAGAAGAGATATATTCCCCGGATGTGGATCTGCATGGAACAAATGATGCTCAAATATCATTTCGCATAGTGCGCGGCACCCTTCTGCTGCAATTTTTGCAGGATCTGAATTTCGCTCTTCATACGCATCCAGCCTGTCTACAGGAACACCATCAATCCAATCAAGGGTTAATACATGGCGGGAACAATGACTAAAGTGAGGCATGGGAATAACTACATTGGGATCATCCTCAAAATTGCTGACAAATTGCTGGGTAATGCGGGCTTCAATCTCAAAATCCAGTTCACGTCTTATGGAGCGGGAGAATTCTGCAACAATACCGGGAGGATCCAGCATGAGTTTCCCGCCCAAATATTCCTTTATCCATTCTGCAATCGTCTCCAGCAAACTAATATCGGACTGAATAATACCTTCTATACCCGGTCGTTGTACTTTTACAGCAACGACTTCTCCAGTTTTCGAGATGGCACGATATACCTGACTTATAGAAGCTGATGCAACCGGTGTATGTTCTATTGAAGTAAACAGGGTATCAATCGAAGCCTTTAATTCTTGCTCAATTACCGGCTTCATTTTTGAAAAGGGCAGCGACGCTACTTCATCCCGTAGTCCCGTTAATTCAGCGGCAATACTGTGCCCCACCAAGTCAGGTCGTGTACTCAATATTTGACCAAATTTGACAAAGGTAGGTCCAAGTTCACTTAAAGCCGCACGAAGCCGGCTTCCGAAAGAAGCAGATTCACCTGCCGGCTTGTTCACCAGCCGCATTCCCCGCAACAGTTTTCCGGGCCAACCTTTGTGAAGACCGGCACGCTGCACTAAATCGGCAAAACCATGTCGAACAAATACCTGCACGATCTCAGCAAATCGAACTGCATTAACCGTATGTTTACCAATCCTTGTATAAGCCACGGCTCATCCTCTATGTTCTAATGTCGATCCCGTATAGTTTAACGGGCTTCAAACTTTAGTTCAAAAAATCCTCCGGAAGATCCAGGTGAAATAGAAATCCATTGTCCATTAATTTCAGTGCCTACTCGTTTTGAATTCAGATGTGCTGATTTCAGGGTAAGACTGGAAGGTACAAAGAAATACAGGTGGGATCCGGCTGAAACACTATCTATTTGACCGCTGAGAATACCACGACTACCATCCCAGCCAATCTTTTTAAGACAATTTAATCCGTATGGGCTCTGCTTGTCAGTTCCTGCGAAAACAGGCTGTTCTGAATCCACGAATACCCCATGGGTAGAAAATTTTTCAGGGGTATCAATAGTGCCTCCTTCTACAAGGACAGGCTTATTTTCTTCAAGCCGCCAAAGCAGTGTAGGTGGATTTTCGTTAGCAAAAGCTTCAATATCTTTTATATTCCACGGCTCAGCGCCCGTAAAAGATAAGATCGTTGCACCTGTAGAACCCACTGCAGGATTGCTGCTACGCAATAACCAGGTAAGCGGATTTTTGCAATGCCCATCTTGAGGATGAGCCTCCACCGCTTTTTTTTCAAGCAATTTTGTTAATTCGGATTTAAGTGACCGCGGCGGTGCGCCAAGAAATTCAATGGGGCCCCGCCAGAAACTAAGAGCCAATAATGTCTCCTCATCTATACTACTGTTTTCATTAATTCTCATGCGAACAGGAGAGGTTACAGTATTGAATTTGGCCATGCGTGAAACAGCCCCAGCGGCTTCCAGCCACTCATCGCGAAGCAGATTTATATGAGCTTTTGCGGCAGGGAATAAAGCAACAGAAGAGTTTTTAATGGCTTCGCCGGCTATATCGAAAACTAAAGTGTCTGCCTGCGCTCTCGTAATTTTAAATGTCTGTAAAATTTCGTCGGGTATTTGTGACTCTTCAATGACAATAAAACCAAAACCATCCCCCACAAGTTTGGCAATACGTTTGGCGGCAAACTTACGTCCCTCTTTTGAATTTATATTAACCCAATTTTGCCCATCAACACTTTTTTCCAACCAATTTTTGGAACCACTTGCGCCCAATAATGGGTCTATAGTAATTCCCGGAACGATGCCATCACTTTGAAGAGAACGAGCAGCAGCACCAATATTTCTCGGGTATTGAGGTGATCCGCCTTCAAAAGATCCGGGACATCCTTCCCAGTTACCTGGAATAAGTGCGTGAGTAATTCCAAAAGAACGCGCTTTCACTGCTTCCCGTCGCAATGCTGTAATCCCTTCGGTATCAGGTATGGTTACCCATGATCGCGGAATATCTTTTATGCTAGTACTTCTGCAGTAATGGTGAAGGATCCACGCAAACTGTGCGTCCGCGCCAACTGATGGTGCATCCATACTAAACCATATTGGGTCGGACGTTAATGATGTGCCGGGAGCTACTATCGCACCGGGCGCAAAGGAACTCACTATGCGCCCCTGCCACCTGTCCGAACCGGGTTGAATCTCAAGAGTACTGTTTGCAATTCCAGACGGCAGCACACCCAAAGCCAAATCCGAACTGCGATCCGGGTCATGTATAAACAGGGTCGCGGCACCGCCATCATGTGTGTAAACAGCATGGCCCCCACGAAAAATATAATTACGTTTGCTGATGTGTTTATTTTCACTCAACGCAGTCATGGAACCTGCAAGGTGGGCGGATTGTATTTTTCTAACAGTAATATCTTTTTCGCTCTTATTCGTTATAGAAATGGAAATAAGTAAAAAGTTCCAGTTTTTGAATCGTGTTATTTTATGTTCAATATATAGTCCTTCGTAAGGAAGGAATTTTACCGAAAAAATTATTCCCTCCCCAAAACTTTCTGAGTTTACCGGGTCTCTCCCAAAGGCCGTTTCTCCTCCACCCCCAAGCATATCGTGAGTAATGAGGCGACCATCGCCCAATTCAATGGAAAAACCCACGTCACTCACAAGTACATCAGGATTTATGCGGGAAGTTTCACTGTCCACCTGATAGCGTGTAACACGCCATTCTGCATTATCTTTGGCGTAGTTCAAATTAAGGAGAGTCCCGCCAAAAGTGTAGTGATCGCGCAATGACCAGGGCATTTGCTTTTGGGGCACCGTATTTTGTGCAGTTCCAGTTACACAAAAGAGAAAAAAAATGAGTAGATTCAA
>JAGLCZ010000160.1 GCA_023145975.1 Candidatus Hydrogenedentota bacterium
TTGCCCGGGCATACCCAGGGATGTACTGCCTGGTGGTTTACTCACGAAGGGAAGCGGATTGTGATTAGCGGGGATGTCATCGGTACACTGCTGTGCGGCGATTTCGGCTGGGATGGATCTTTTGACTTCAATAAATCCATCTACACCGAATCATTGAGACGTTTTGCTTGTACCGATCCGGATATTATGTTGTCAGGTCATGGTATGAGCCATTTTTACAAGCCGCGTCGTCGTATTGAGCAAGTATTTAATGAGGCGTTAATTCAGTGGCGCTAAAGCCGTATGAGCGCTGTGATGCAGAGTTGAACTGCTTGATTTATTATCTTGAATTTTGGATACTCAGCGGGAAATGTAACATACTCCCCCTTTTTCGATACAATTAATGACTATGCAGCAGAAACATTCTCAAATATTTACAATTGCCCAATTAACAAAACGTATCAAGAATTTGCTTGAGGGCGAAGTGGGCGTTATATGGGTTTCAGGGGAAATATCGAATTTTCGGAAGGCGGCGTCGGGGCACGCCTATTTTACCTTAAAAGATGCAGAGAGCCAGTTGGACGCGGTGATGTTTAAGGGGCGTATGTCGCGCATGAAGTTTGAGCCGGAAAGTGGGATGGAAGTATTGGCGCGAGGGGCAGTGACAGTATATGCACGGCGTGGAAATTATCAACTGGTGGTAGAGGAATTGCAGCCAAAGGGTTTGGGGGCACTGCAGTTGGCCTATGAAAAACTCAAGAAAAAATTGGAATTGGAGGGGTTGTTTGAAGCAAAGCATAAGAAAAAACTTCCTCTGCTGCCCCGTCGTATTGGTGTGGTCACATCGCCTACAGGGGCGGCATTTCAGGATATCTTGAATGTTATTAAAAGGCGTTTTGCCAATGTGCATATTCTCTTGTATCCAGCGCGGGTGCAGGGAGAGGGTGCGGCAGTAGAGATTGCAGCAGGAGTGCGAACATTGGATGCGTGGGGTGTGGATGTGATGATTGTGGGACGGGGTGGTGGATCGCTGGAAGATTTATGGTCCTTCAATGAGGAAGATGTTGCCCGTGCTGTTTTTGCGGCGAAGACACCGGTCATTTCAGCAGTAGGCCATGAAATAGATTTTGCACTTACTGATTTTGTGGCAGATATGCGTGCTCCCACACCGAGCGCAGCGGCAGAATTGGTGGTGCGTGAGCAGCAGGCATTGACCGATCATGTATTGTTGAAACGGCGTAGTTTGGAACGGGCTATGCGGCGTATTGTCGAACAGGCACAAAACCGTTTCGACCGTTCCCAAAGCAGTTACATTTTTTTGCGTGCTGACGAACTGTTACGACAACAGCGCCAGATATTAGATGAATGTCGTACACGTTTGGAAGAGTCGGCAGCGACTATGGTGCAGATGCGCCGGCAGCGGATGGAGAAATCACAGCGTGCACTTACTTTTTTGTCGCCACAGCTTCGGTTGCAGCAGCAGGTGACACGTTTAGAGACCTTATCTACTCGTTTGCGACGTTCCGGTGTAGTGGTAACGGAACGGAAAAGGAATCGTTTTTCGGCATTGGCGGGAAAATTAAACAGCCTTAGTCCGGTGTTGGTATTGGCACGAGGGTATGCGTTGGCATGGAAGCAGCCGGAACATCAGTTGATGCATGACGCATCGCAGCTGGAACCCGGGGATCAAATCAGCCTGTGGCTCGGTAGCGGTACCGTGCAGGCAGAAGTAAAACATATAGACCCAACAGGTGGAATCACAAATTATGACAGCAGAAAAAAAATCTGAATCAGGATTTGAGCAGGATCTTGAAAAACTCGAAGCAATAGTGGAATCCCTTGAGGAAGGGGGGCAGCCCCTTGATAAATCGCTCAAGCAGTTCGAAACGGGTATTCGGTTGACGCGTAAATGTGAGAAGTCTTTGCGTCAGGCGGAGCAGAAAATCGAAATGCTGGTACGCGGTATGGACGGCGATTTGGATACAGAACCTTTCGAAGAGGGGAAGGGGGCGGCTGTACAAGCCAATCCTAAAGTAAAGAAAAGAGTTTCAAAGAAGAAAACGCCTGTTACTGATACGCCGCCGTGGGAGGAATCCCCCCCCGACTCTACCTATGAAGATAGTGATGATGACGATATAGATGCGCTTTTCTGATGACGGTAGAAGAATTTCTACAAGAGAAGTCGCAATGTGTTGAAGCGGCATTGGAAAACTGCCTTTCCAACTACAGTAATGCACCGCCCGGGCTTATTGCTGCCATGAAATACAGCCTGCTTGCAGGGGGGAAGCGATTGCGTCCTGCTCTTGCACTGGGTGCATGTGAATTGCTGGGGGGTAAGCAGTCGGATGCCATGCCTGCTGCTTGTGCCTTGGAAATGGTGCATACCTATTCGCTGATTCATGACGATCTTCCCTGTATGGACGATGACGATCTGCGGCGGGGGAAACCCACGTCGCATAAGAAATTCAACGAAGCGACAGCCATACTTGCAGGGGATGGGTTGTTGACTATGGCTTTCTATGAACTCGCCCGGACGGGGCGTGCAGATGCGGTGGCAGTATTGGCCGAAGCAAGCGGTGTTGGTGGAATGGCGGGGGGACAGTACCACGATATGCTTTCTCTGGGTGAAACATGTGATATCAAAGATCTGCAGCGTATTCATGCCTGTAAGACAGGAGCCTTGATAACTGCTTCCCTACATCTGGGTGCGATTTTTGCGGATGCTTCTTCAGAACAAATTAATGCTTTAACAGGATATGGCCGCCACTTGGGAATGTTATTTCAGATTACGGATGATATTCTTGATGTAACGGGTGTTTCCCAGCTGCTGGGTAAAAGCGTGGGAAAAGATGAGCAGAGTTCCAAGGCCACCTATCCAGCCGTTGTCGGCATAGAACAGGCGCGTATTTTGGCACAGGAAGCAGCTGAGGCGGCTTGTGATGAATTATCACTATTTGGTGAAGCCGCTGAAATTTTCCATGTACTTACCCGGTATATTCTAAAACGTAATCGTTAACAGAAGGACTGTTTAATCATGTCTGGGATTATCTTTGTTGTCTTGTCTATTACTTCGGCTTTGGAGCTTTATCCTGCACCGCAGAGTGCTTATATGCACGAGAAAAAACTGTTTGTAATCGATAGCATATTACCTGTTGTACTTCAGGATGAAACAGCGCTTCCCCCTTACGAACCACCAGATATTACGCCGCTTTATAATGCACTTGGTTATGAACCGAGATTGGTCTCTGCCGCACTTTTCGATTTGGGCGATGAGGCTATCTATATCGATATCGTTTCAGAACGGTCATTTTTCACAAAACGTTCTCTGCGAAAATACGCACCTGACCCGGAGGAATCCAGACCTGCAACCTATTACCTGACGATCAACGCCAATGGGATATTTCTGGCTGCTGTAGATCGGGCTGGACTGCATCATGGTCTTTATACGCTGGCGCAAATTATAAGTTCCAGCTTGGAAGCAGGCGTGAATCACCGGGGTATCCCTGCGGTTCCCCATCTTGAAATTCGGGATTATCCCGATATGGAAATACGTGCCGCTTATCTTCATGGACCTGCAGCCCGCACTCACATACAGGGGTATGCGGCACTTAAGTGTAATATGCTTATTTTTGAGAGTGATGATTTTTATAACCTGGAAGGCGACCGATTACTCTTATGGCAGGAGGTGTTTAATGAGGCGAGGCAATCGGGGATTACTCCGGTTCCTGTATTTCAAATATTCAATGTGCCGGATGTTTTTCTACAGCAGAATCCTGCTGCAGTTGAGGGACGTTCGCGGATTGACGGGCTTACATTGAGTAGTGATGACTGGGCAGCATTTACACAGCCTAACTTGATTGTTACTCCTGAAAATCCTATCCGTGTCGTCGTTGACGAAAGAGATATGCACTTTCGGAGCGATTATACGGTATCGGAGGGGGGGCTTAATCCACCATTTCTTGCAACGTATGCGTCTCCATGGATGCTGCGCCGTATTCCGGGCGGGAGTATTCCTGATGGTGCTGCGACATCGGTGACCTATAGTTATGCACCGCCGCAGTCTACGGCATTGTGTCCTCATGCACCGGAAACGCGGGTACTGGTACGTGCGGCACTGCAGCGATTGATTGAAGGATTGGAACCTGCCTATATTCATGGTGGTGGAAAAGAGATATCCCGTATTAATCAGGATTTACGGTGTCGGAATAGGAATAAGACGCATGGGGAAACTTTTCTGGAAGCCATAACATTGGTTCATGATATTGCTGTTGAAATTAAGCGGGATATGGGCATGATGATTTGGGTTGATGCGCTGCTGCCTGTATCCGTATCTTCCAGAGATCAAAAAGACTTTGATTTATATGCTCCTTTATCCGGGTTACCCGGGGGGCTGTTGCTTCTTGCTGAGTTTGACGGGAGCGAATGTTTTGAGGGCGGACGCGCTGATGCTGTATTGCAGTGGCTTGATCGTCATCACATGCCCCGTATTGGATCAGTTTCCGTTGCCGAACCCGCTTCTGCTTACAGAATAGCACGGCAAATAGGGGCGGGCGGGGAATTGGCGAAGGGTATGATCTTGAGAGATGCCAATCCCCTTGATGATGCGACTCGCGTCCTGTTGGGAAAGATATGGTCGTCGAATTCCCAGCACTTATGCTGGCCGGAAGGTTTGAATGATTTCTTTGAATGTACTTTGTGGAAACCAAAGTTTTCTGAGCTAAAAGAGGCATTGCT
>JAGLCZ010000161.1 GCA_023145975.1 Candidatus Hydrogenedentota bacterium
AACCCCTTTTTCGCCTTCAATGCGCCAATTACCGTTCCAGTCGGTTTCCCATCCCTGACTTACCCAGCTGGCAAAATAATTTATACCAATACTGCCCTCCAGTTCCAGGCAGGCGGATACGGTGGCTTCGCCTTTGTTCCAGTTCCAGGGAGTGTTGATACTGGTACCCTGAACAACTTCTATATCCTTGCCCAAAATACAACGCATCATGTCAAAATGATGAATGGCCATATCGAGTAATAAAGGATACGCCATTTGTTCCCGGAACCCACCAAAGTGCGGTCCTTTGTGAAAGGATACGCCTGCATAGCCGATTTTGCCAAGACGCCCCCGGGCTATAAATTTCTTTGCCGTTTGTACTACAGGTTGATACCGGTAGTTCTGGGCAACCATCAGCGTGCGTCCCGTTGTTTGCGCCAGTGCGGTAAGTGCTGCTGCATTTCCAAGGGTATCCGCCAACGGTTTTTCGCATAACACATCCAGTCCGGAATTCATTGCCGCAGTACAAATGGCAGTGCGTGTTTTAGGGGGTGTTACATCTAATATGGCATCGGCTTCAACAGTACGCAGTGCTGCGTTTATATCGGGAAAGCATCTTTTCTTAGGCATCCCGTGTCTGTCGGCAGCTGCCGCCATGCCTTTGCGCTGGGGATCCACATAGGCTGCCGCTTCCCATTTCTCCGACCGGGCAACACAATCTGCCCACCCCTGACCCATTGCGCCAAGTCCAATCTGAATGATGCGCTGCATGAATATCTCCTTGCATTTTCAGGTGTCCGTGTATACCGAATACATACTATACCATGACACAGGAAAGCGCCGGAAATAAAACTTTTGCTATTTTCATGAATGCTTCGTTATAATTACCGCCTCAGGAGAGGTGACCGAGTGGTTTAAGGTGCACGCTTGGAAAGCGTGTGTGCGTGGAAGCGTACCGAGGGTTCGAATCCCTCCCTCTCCGCCAGTTATTATTCGGGCGGTTATTGCCCCCGCGTTACCCGGCATTATGGAGTCCTGTGTTGCTCCATGCTGCTCATGTTGAATGGCCCAATTCAAGCAGACTCCTGTACCCACTTAAAAATTGCGGGAGGGGGTATCTACGGAAAGAAAAGGGATGACGTAAATGCTGAATGGTGTGCCGCGTATTCTAATAATTCGCTTTAGTGCCATAGGGGATGTGGTACGTGTATTGCCTGCGCTGCATGCACTGCGCAATGCCTACCCTCATGCACAAATTGATTGGGCAGTGGAACCCAAATCTTTGGATATCATTGCCGACCATCCTGCCATTGATCAGATCCATGTATTCGAACGGCCGAAGGGGTTTTGGCAGAGTGCGCAAAGTTTTCGTAAATTCTGTCGTAAAATCCGGGATAGTCGTTATGACATGGTGTTGGATTTTCACGGCATTTTGAAAAGCGGGCTGGTAATGCGTGCATCCAGAGCTAAAGATCGCTATGCCTTCGCTGCACCCCGTGCCCGGGAAATGAGTCATCGTTTTGCCAATCACCGTGTTGATCTTGTTTCCACGCAAATGAATCGTATCAGAGAAAATCTGGAATTGAGTAAGGCGGCAGGAGCGGAGGGTACCAACCTTGATGTCCTCATCGTCGTATCCGAAGAGATAGAGGATACTATTGCGAAATATATCCATGATGAATTTCAAAGCGGAAAACTGCTTGCGGTCGTACATGCCCCGGTAGAACGACAGGAAAAACAGTGGCCGCTGGAGTACTATGCGCAACTGGTAGACTTACTGCTTGCTGACGGTCGATTTGAAGTGATCTTGACCTGGGGACCCGGGCAGCGTGATATTGCTGCGGCTATTCAGAAAATCGCAAAGCGTAATCCCCATATCGCTCCGGAAACACCGGATATTAAACATTATGCCGGACTTGTCAAGCAATGCGATTTGTTCTTTGGCGGTGATACAGGTCCCATGCACATTGCTTCTGCAATGGATGTGCCGACAGTGGTTGTATTCGGCGGTACATCCCCGGCAAAGCATCACCCCGTCCGCTTGCCCAGCACAGCACTCTATACCGGCCCAAACCCACTTAAAAAGAATATGACTCCTGCCCGGGCGTTGCGTTATCTGGAAGAAATTACACCTGACATGGCGTATGATGCCTGCATCGAGATATTGAAGTAATCCTTTTGGTTCTTCGCCATTTACCGGGAAAGTATAAGACATTGCTATTGCTCTGGCACCTCATCTCACCGTCATCCCGGTTTCT
>JAGLCZ010000162.1 GCA_023145975.1 Candidatus Hydrogenedentota bacterium
CGTACGCTGTTTTATCTTCCTGCCATCATGCCTGTTGTTGCTGCATCTATTCTCTGGATATGGATGTTTAATCCGACCGAGGGCATTTTGAATTCCCTGCTTGCAAATATTGGAATTGAAGGTCCTGCCTGGTTACAGAATCAATACTGGTCCAAGCCCTCATTGATCATCATGATGGTGTGGGGCGCAGGCGGCGGTATGATCGTGTGGTTGGCGGGACTGAAAAGTATTCCGCAGCATTTGTATGAGGCGGCGGAACTGGATGGTGCGGGACCTCTCCGGAAATTTTTTAATATTACGCTGCCCATGATCAGCCCTTATATTTTATTCAATTTGATTATGGGGCTTATTGCTACATTTCAGGTGTTTACCCAGGCATACATCATGACCCAGGGCGGACCGGTGGATTCGACCCTGTTTTATGCCTATGCCTTATTCAATAACGCTTTTCGCTTTATGCGCATGGGCTATGCATCTGCTATGGCGTGGGTACTGTTCTTCATCATTCTGGGGCTGACCCTGTTGCAACTATATCTGTCGAAACGGTGGGTATATTATGAGTCGGAGAAGTAGCATGGCGAAACCCCTTTATAAGCGCGTATTGGGTCGCTTCTTTATGCATGCGGTTCTGATACTGGGATCGCTCATTTTCGCTGCCCCTTTTCTATGGCTTGTCAGTACCAGTGCAAAGACACCGGAAGAATTGTATCCTCCCACCTGGCTGCCTATATTACCCGATCGCGTTACTGAATCCCCCTATATTCGTTTGCGAAATAATGAACGACCTGTGCGACCCCTGGGGGTGGCGGACGAGGACTGGCAGCGATTACAGCCGGTGTTCCTTAGCACTATTTCCAGGCATATTGCTGCGCTGCGTTCTCAATTACCGGAGTACATGGCAGAATACGTTGAACATCCTGAACTTTCCGAGGCGATGTTTTCCCGTTTGCTGCGTCGTGTCCCTGTGGAGCTTTTCGCCTCTTCCCCTGAAAAGGGAAAAGAATGGTTTATAGAACGCATTGAAGCAGCGGAGGTACAGGAAGTATTTGATCTTATCTATTGCTGCGTTGCTTTTTCAGAATTAACGTTTATTTCCTGGGATATGCGTATTGAAAGCCCGGTATCCCCGGAGCAGATCCCCTGGCGCGTTATTGCAGGCGATGTTGCTCTTACAACGCGCACTGAACCGGGCCATCGTTTTTCGCAGGAACTCGCGTATTCCTTTAAAGATCATAATCAATTCGTGATGCAGGCAGAATTGCCGCTGGACTGGTCCCTCGAAGAATTCAAAAAAATGCGTCTGGCAAATCATGCGGATCGTTCCTGGCATACCTTCCATGCTGTTCTTGA
>JAGLCZ010000163.1 GCA_023145975.1 Candidatus Hydrogenedentota bacterium
TGTAACTTTCCCGGTGCGTTTATAGAACGTAAACTGACTGTTTGAGGAATAATTTTCTCTGCCACATCCATAAATTTCAGCTGCGATTCACCAGGTAAAAATTTCAATGTACGCGTGTCTCGCACCAGTGCACGATCATTATTATATACGGTGACTGCTATATCCGTTTGGTCGTTCAGTGTGGTTTGGTTTGCATGAATAGTTCCTGATACCGGGTCTTTCAGGCGAAAACTATTTTCATCTTGGGCAATCGACATCATGGAGAGCAACATTACAACTGCCAGTATAACGCGAAAAAACAAGTTCCTATTCATAACTAAACTCCTTGGTTGGTTTATCAATTACATTCACAATAACTTAGATAAGTATAGTCTGTCAATCAGGCTCATTCACATTAGGATTTAACCTGCCTCTATAGTGATAACGTTTGAACGGCAATTATGTTTACCTCCTGCTTTACTATAAGCCCTTAGTTTTACATTCTTATTTTTTTATACAGCCATTGAACGGTTTGTTTAATTTCCTGTTCGATTCCCGGCCATAGGTGATCGCCATCTTCATTATAGAGAATGCGAACTTCTCCTCCAGCACGTCTCAGACCTGCTGCCAGTTTTTCTGCTTGTTCCCAGGGTACAACGCTGTCCTTTTTTCCTTGTACAATCATGAAGGGGGGAGGGTGTTTCGGTCTCATACGGGCAGGCGATAATTCGATGAGTCGTTTTTCGATATCCTCTTTCGACTTCCCTGCTGTACCGTTGTGGAAAAGCAGACGGGTGAGATCAATACCTTCCAATTTGAAGCGTGTAATGGGCATTCCGTTGTAGTCCAATAAATCTGAAGGGGGGAAGAAAAGCGCCGTTGCTTTTACATGTGTATCCTGTTGCTGCCAAGGGTCACGTGGATAGGGATGTGCTTTTTGTACAGTGAGCGTTGCCTGGGCAGCAAGATGTCCTCCAGCGGATACCCCTATAATACCAAGGTGTTCCGGATCAATAGTGTATTGGTCTGCGTATCCTTTGATATGGCGGATAGCGGCATGGACGTGCTCTATCATTTCAAGACCAGTGTATAGGGTGAGGGAGCCCGGGGATACGGCAAATACTGTCAGTCCTTGTTCACACAACGCATCTATCAGTCCAAATCCGATGTGTTCGTTCAGCATGGTGCGGTCTGAATGCCAACCGCCACTGACAATATCCAGTACACCCAGGTTGGACGAGGAACCCGTGGGTTGAAATATGTCCATTACCAACCCAACACCATTTGCTTCCGCATATACGATATTACGGATATGACTATAATTGTTTTTCGTGTGTGGGCGAAGCCGCAGGGATGCGGCGGGATGGTGCAGCAGCTCAACAGATTGAAGATGAGGGTAGTCCACTGTTTTCCTGTTTCCTGTTTTACCGTGCTTTACCTGGCTGAAAATAAAAAAAGAAATATCCTGCCCGAAATTGACAGGCAGGATAGCAAAGAAAATACGACATTGATGGATTTACTGCATCGGCGGCGGTGGGATATCGTCGCCAACGGGTGCTGCATCCTCGCGTTTCTGGAGCACAATCTTATCATACCTCAAGACTGCGCGTACTTCCGGTGCTATTTTGGCAAGGTCTGTCCGCAGGAAACTCATGACGGTTTTTCCTGCAGGAATGGTACAGCTGAATATACGTTTTTCCACGGGTTGTTCATCTAATGCTTTGTCGACATCAATAATGATGCTGAATTTTGCCACGAACTCACGAAGAACTACCAGGTAGTCCACCTCTTCTAAAACCAAATCTTCATTGGAAATGGGGGCTGTCAACATACTATGCAATTCGACGGATACTTTTTCACCGGGAATGATATGGGGAAGAAGGCGCACATCACCCAGTCCACCTCCACTACGTCCATTGAGTTTGTCAGCGGCATATTCGATTCGCTCTATCGCAGTACGTGGAAGCTGTAATGGTGCTTCCCCGGGTAGAAATACAACTTCAATATGAAGGGGATTTTCACGTCCGATAGTAATATCACGCAATACTTTACCGCTTTTCAAAAAGATGACGTCGCCTTCTGCAGCTTCATTGGATTGTACATTAGGAGCTCCACCGCTATTGGGTGCAGGTATTTCTCCAGGTTGCGCAATGCTTGATATGGACATAAGCAACAACGCGACCAAAAGGGTAACACTCTTTTTTAACATGATGAACTACCTCTAATCAGTTTATTTTTTGACACTACCAGTT
>JAGLCZ010000164.1 GCA_023145975.1 Candidatus Hydrogenedentota bacterium
AACCTGATGAGTGCCGCAAAGTATTTTCAACAACTGATAGCAACGCATCCCGATACAGGTCGTTATCACGATGCCATTACCAAGCAGTATGAAGTTGGCGATTTATATTATGCGAAAGGGGAGCATCTTGCAGAAAAACGTTTTCGACTCTTCCGCAAACGTCCCTTCAAGCGTGCCGCTGAAGTTTACACCATGGTAGTAGATAATCAGCCCTTTACCCCCGAAGCCGCTGAGGCACAGTATAAGGTTGGTCTCTGCCACTACGCCCGTAAAGAATATATTGACGCGGCATTTGAGTATCAGCGCGTCATTGAAGATTATGCTGCTTCCGACTGGGTCAATGATGCTTCCTACGGCTTAGCACGCTGCTACTACAAAGCATCCCTGCCGCCAGCCTATGACCAGACCCCGAGTCAATTGACCATTGCATCTATTGATGATTTTGCGGCACGCTATCCTGATGATGAACGGGGACCGGAACTTCAGGAACAGCGTGTAAAAATGCGCGAATCTATTGCACAACAACGTTTAAAAACAGCACATTTCTATGAAAAGCGCAGGGAATTTCCTGCCGCAAAACTATACTATGAAATTCTGGTTGATGACTTTTCCGATACATCTGCATCAGAAGAAGCTGTTATCTGGCTTGCAGAACATAATGGCGTGAGCCATGTCGGTGATAAATACGCAGAAGGCATTCGTTCTACATTATGAGACTTTTCTCGACAAGAAACGTTCACGCGTGTGCATCACTGCTACTGATAACAGCGGTAATGCTCTGTGTCTCGTCCTGCGGCTATACGACTCAAAGCTCTCTGGCTCCGATGTACCAGAGTATCTCGGTCTCTCCTATGTATGACACCAGTGCTCATTACGATTTACAAGCACCACTCACGAATGCACTGGTACGGAAATTTGTCACTGACAGTCGCTTAAAGGTAGCCACACCTGAAGAGGCAGACTTACTCCTTGAAGGCGTTATCCTGGATATGGACCGCAAAGGTCTCTCGACTGTACAGGACGAAGTTACACAGTCGCTGCTGGTGGTAACTGCTTCCGTGCGGTTAACCGATCTGAATACGGGTGAGGTACTGTGGGAAGAACCCGTCATGGCAGGGGAAACGTCCTTTTATACCCGTGCAGCGGGTGTTTCCTCGGATCGGCTGCGAGGCAATACAGAAGTCTACCTAACTGCAGTACGCTCTTTTGCATCCGAGCAAGAGAACAAGGCAGCCTCAGAAGCGCTGGAGCAATTAGCTTCGGATATTTTCTACCGGGTCGTGGAGCCTTGGTAAATGGTCGCCAAGATCCAGGACTTCATCGATAACATCGGCAAACACCCCCTCCCGCCGATAATCCTCTTTACATCGGATCCTAAGCCCCCATGGGGAAAAGATGCCTTTGAACCCTACCTTGTCGATGAGGCCGTTGATAAGCTTGTTAAGGCAAATATAGATCCGGGTATGCACGATCTGGCACTCACCACAATCTATGCGGATGAGACAGATCCCGGACAAGTGGCAGAAGAAGCGCGTACCCTCCCGTTCCTCGTAGAAAAACGCGTTGTCGTTGTACGTAATGCCAGTACTTATATGGCAATGAACACCGAAAAAAGATCCCCGGTACTCCCCCTGCTCGCATGTTTGGAAGATCCCTCTGATTCTGCAATATTGATACTGATCGCCTCTAAGGCCGACAAACGGAAACGCCTTTATAAAGCCTGTCAAAAAAATGGCGTCGTCGTAGAATGTCCTCAGCTGAGTAATCCTCAAATGGCAGAAAAAATCAGGCAAAAGATTCGCAAGCAAAATCTAAGCATCAAGCCCTCTGCCGTTACAGCATTGATTGAACGGGTGGGATCCAAACTCTCAGATATGGAAAATGCAATCACCCTGCTAACCAGCTTTGTTTCCGGGAAAGATACCATTACTGAAAAAGATGTTCAGGACGCATGTGCCGACGTGGCGGAATCTACAATATGGGCGCTTACCGATGCTATTGCCCAGTCCAATGTTACCGCATCCCTTGAAGCACTCCATGAACTGATTGCAATGAACAAAAGTCCCGACGAAATAATGGGTACCATTAACTGGCTGCTCGAAAATGCTTACCGGGTACATCCGGAAACTCAAGCGACTGTTGCCAAACCCTTCGTTGCCAAAAAAGTCGCACCCCTGGCAGAAAAGTTTTCCCTTCAACGATTAAAAGCCGCCCTTGCACTTTGTACACGCACCCATTTTTCATTACGCACCACAGGCGCAAACCATCATCTGCAAATTGAGATCCTGGTGATAAAGCTGGCAAAAGGAAAATCGCAGCGTTCATACCAAAAACGATAAGCAGCAAATAAAAACCGGTGAAAACACAACATGCCATCTCTGCCAGTTACCATAAAAAAATATCCAGCATTTGCATCTTACAGAAACAATAGAGTAGATTTAATACCGTTTCATTTTTATGTTTCTGCCACTGTCTTCGATGTGCTTCCCTTTACCCAATGGTGATCACGTGCAATATAACCATAACATAGTTTTAGCGATTGTACTCCTCTTTCTAGGGTGTACAACTGCCGCGTATGCGGATGTCGCCTATTACGAGGCTACCGTCCAGGAAGAACGGATTGCTCTATCTGCAGCAATACTGTATGCACAGGAAATTCCCTATATATCTTTGGGCGACTTACTGCACCAGTTGGGCGGCTCTCTACAGATAACCCCTGCAAAGTGTCTGATCAATTATAGGGGAATAACAGTTATTTTGAAACCGGATACTGTCGCAATAACTGCCCCCGGGATTAGTTTTTCATTGCTGCATCCAGCACGGGTACATGAACAAGGGCTTTATTTGGCGCAAACTGATATTGCCGATTTTTTTTCACATACCTATAAAATCCATGTGGTAAAAGTAGAAGCGGAATCTGCTGTGCCGGCCCCGTCATCCTCAGAAACTCCTGCGTTGGATGAGGATACAGGTTCTCTGCTGGAAGTACTCCCGCTACCATCCCCGGGAGACAATGAGCCTGAAATCATTGAGACAGGAAAAGCAGCGGGTAAAAAAGAAGATGAATACGTTACAGAAAATATATCGCCGCCTGAATCTACCTCGGAAAACGCTGAATTTTTATCCCTCGATAACATCATCATACTGGATCCTGGACACGGTGGTCAGGACGTGGGTGCAACCGCCGGCAATACACTATTAGAAAAAGATATTTCGCTCTCTCTCTTGCTGAAACTCCGAAATATACTCAAGGAGACGACATCACTCACCCTGCATTTAACGCGAGATTCGGATAAAAATATGCCGCTGAGCACGCGCGGGAAAACAGCGGATGCAGGCGATCTATTAATCAGTATACATACCGGTTATTCAACGGCAGCAAGTGCACATGGCATAACTCTGTTCACCGACCAGCTTCCAAGCCCACCAAAATCAAATGCAGCGGAAAAAATACGCAGACAATATAACAAACGACGTACCTGTGGAGAAAAAGCGGCTACAATCACTTATCGTATAGCGCACGTACTTGCAGAAGAAAATCTACCGGGACCGATTACGGTACGCACAGCGCCGCTGATCATACAACGCCTTAGCACAGTGCCGTGTATCCTGATTGAACTGGCCTATTTAAATAATCCAGACATTACAAATTTAATCACAGAAAACGAATATCAAACACATATAGCGGAAATACTGGCGCATGCGATTAGTGTTGCATTGTCCCATAATACGAACTCGTAACTGGTCCGTATACCTTTAAAATACTGTAAAATATCGTACGTAGGGATATTGATGGATACAACATCATGACATCTGTAGAAAAATCTTCCATTTTCAAACACTTGTTCTTAATGCTATGGGCTATGGGAACACTTGTACTCTTCTTTGTCGTAGGATTACTCATTAATGAAATGGTTTCGAATGGTGCAAATCCATTGGCTGCCTTTTCGCCTGAAAAAGAAATGCCTGCAGCAACCCGTAGTAAAACAATAAAAATCAGTTCCCTGGGAACCAAAGAAATTTCACTGTACTTTACCAGTGAAGACGGACACTGGCTGACACCGGAAAATCGGGTAATAGAATACAGAAGCCATACGGTTGAAAACTGCCGAAAAGCACTGGACGGACTGTTGAACGGACCGCAGAACGAACAGTTATTCCCTCTATTACCTGCACAAACTGAGATACGCGCACTGTATTTACTGCCGGACGGAGAACTAACAATCGATATTTCCTCTGAAATATTGACATCCCCAGGCAGTCCCAAGAGTGCCGAAATGGAAGCACTCATGATATACGGCATTATCAATACCCTGACGCAACCCGTTCTTCAGGCTCCCGAAGGTACCGCAGTAAAAACGGTACGATTTCTTTTTGATGGTGCTTCGCCTCAAGAGTCATTTCCAGCTCATCTGGACTTAAGTGCACCCCTCGAACAGGATGATCGCTGGACCCGGATAAATTCGGAATGACTGAAGGCAATACTCCATATCGCCCTATCGGGGTGTTTGATTCCGGTGTAGGCGGACTTACGGTCTGCCGAAAAATTGCAGCAACCCTGCCAGCCGAATCCATTGTATACCTGGGTGATACTGCACGTGTCCCCTATGGCTCCAAATCGGCGGCAACGGTAATTCGTTATGCTCAGGCCTGTGCAGATCTACTCGTCACCCATAACATAAAACTGCTTGTTGTCGCATGTAATACTGCCACCGCATTTGCACTTGAGACCCTTCGCCAAAATCTTTCTATCCCGGTTCTGGGAGTAATCGACCCGGGTGCTCGTGCCGCATGCAGCGTCACTACTTCCGGGCGTATCGGTGTCATCGGAACACGCGGTGTTATCAACAGCAATATCTACACCAAGACAATTCAAAAGATACGCCCCGATACATGCGTCCATAGTGTTGCCTGTCCCTTGTTCGTTCCTTTTGCTGAAGAGGGCTGGACCGAAGGCAGCATCATTCACCAGGTAGCACAAACCTATCTGACTAAACTGATCAAAAAGGACATTGACACGTTGGTATTGGGATGCACTCACTACCCATTATTGCGAAATCCTATCGCGGCAGTGGCAGGAAATTCAGTTCGTCTTGTAGATAGCGCAGAAGAAACAGCCCGGGCTGTTGTCCGCACGATGGAGAAAGAAAATCTTCTTATTCGCGATAATGTACAGGGCACCCATCGTTTTCTCGTTAGTGATGGACCCGAAGGCTTCTCACAAACAGGTATTCAGTTCTTTGGGCAGGCACTGAGTGCCGTGGAATGGGTAGATGTGTGCCCGAAATAGAATATAAACAGAAATAAATTTACCGAATGCAAAATAATAAATATACCCTATATACTCTTTTTTTTCAGCCCTCTCTGGTAAAGAGAAAGCGATCTGTTTTGTTCGCATTTCTGATACTTTCTGCCATTTCCATATTCTTTTTCTCAGCTGATTGCTATGCAGAGAATTCAACGTATAAAACAAATGACTCTGACTGTGACAAAATCAAAAAAATGGTCTTGGAAACAGCACTAGAACAGGGCGTTTCAACCCGCGTACTGGCTATTGCATCTATTCGGTATGAGAACAATAGCCGTATTTCCCGTTACAGCATTGTGCTGTCCCATCCATTAACCCCGGAACGCCTTATGAGTGCCCTCTCAGAAAATGGCGCAAAAGAAGGGATTAGCCTGCGGGTAGACATCCTCTCTAAAAACAAAATACTTATTCTTATACCGGTTGCAGACCGCCCCTGTGTCGAACTGTTATGTATATTAACAGAACCGCTCTCCCCCTCTTTTTACGATCTCATAATGCCTGTTAAAGAGGATGACTTCGCAGAAACAGAAGAAATTCCGGTGGTGGAAGCGGAAACGATAGTGGAGCAGACTGTACCGGAAGTGGAGCAAGTTACACATCCGACTTTCCTTAATTCCGAAACGAGTACTACGAATGATGCTGTCATAGCAGAAGCCATAAAAGTATTTCAGCAAGACATTGAAAATTCAAATAGAACAGAAAATGACACGGCTGTCGATAAAACGGAAGAACCTCGCGCCACGACAATAGAAATTACAGAAGC
>JAGLCZ010000165.1 GCA_023145975.1 Candidatus Hydrogenedentota bacterium
TTTGACGGTTTACGGATAGGATATTTGCACCGCAGAACCTCTTTCCCATCCAGACAGTCCCGAATGGGAAAACTTATTTACACACGTTCCCGGTCTTCTCCATGGCTGCTGTCCCCTGTCCATTATCAAGCTGCATCCCCTTCTTCCAGCGAGTGCGTATAACCAATAATCCCCCGCCAACGAGCATAACACCGCCTGTCCACTGTATCCAGTGCAGTGCCTCATCAGGCCATAAGGTATATGCAAGTAAGTGGGTGATGAACGGGGATCCCAATTGAATACTACTGCAATAGGAGCTGCCAAGGCGCACCTGAGCATAATGAAATCCACAATGCGCAGAAGCAATACACACCACTCCTGATACGAATGCTGTGACGTTCATGCGTATCCCGGCAGTCCAAAGAGTTTCAGGATTTCCAAAAATACACATGGTAAAAATAAACCCGATACTCACATAGACACTCAATACGGTGAACATAGCCACAGGATGTAATCCCTTGGCGGTATGTCTACCCCATACTGCATAAATAGACCAGGCAATACTCACACACATAAGCAGCAACATGGCAAAATCAATATAAAACCGAACGGAATCACCATCATCACGCATAAATACAGCTATCACACCAACAAAACACAGCAGTGAACCTATTATGTATCCCGGACTGCGAATGACTTTACGCTCTTCATGGAAAACAGCGAAACTCAGTAGAATAACCAGAGGTGCCTGTAAAGTGGTTACCAGTTGCGCCATAGTCGCAGTAGTGTTATATATGGCAACGGTCCACGCAATCTGCATACCCATCACCAACAGGCTCATGGGCAGTAATGTGCGCCAGGCAAAAAAGGCTTTTATCAGTTCTGTACGGTGATACCGTGAAGCATATAGAAGCAATACGAATGAAGCGCTTGCATATCGAATAAACGCTTGTGTATAGGGATCGTAGGCACCACTCATATAGCGCACAAATACCGGGGTCAACGCCCAACCGATAAGAAATAGTGCCACAGATATTGGTGTGGCTATCGTCTGTCTCATTATTTTCATACTACATTCACCCGGGCACAGCCCTCATTCTGTTCTTGAATCCTTTAGATTCCAGACAATTCTCCTGGAGTATGCTGTATCTTTCACCATAGCAAACAAATAAAATCAAAATATGTAATTATTCTATGCTGCCGTGCCTGTGTTATCCTTTTAGAACTATGAAAAAATACGTTCCTACTCTCAATCAATCTCCAAAGTATATACAAATATGAAGGAAGATTTATATCCTCATATCGAAATGCTTGCCACACAACAACCCGCCTTGATTCTTGTCGGTCTTATTGCCTGCGGCATGTTGTGTTGTTTTTTTGGATATCGTACCACACGTTTTCTGATCGATTTATCCGGATTCATCTGTTTCGGACTAATTGTGATGCTGCTTGCAGGCGTTGCCACAGCAGGCAACCTGCTCTTTATGGGTATCGGTCTTATTGCAGGCGGTCTAATCGGCACTTTACTGACCCGTTGGGTGTATCGCCTGGGAATTATGGCACTGGGTGGGGGAGCTTGTTCTCTACTGTTGTGGCATTTTTCCTATTTACTCCCTGCGGAAAATTGGATACTGCCGTCAGCAATCGGGGCGGGAATCCTTGGTGGTATCCTTGCATTGTTCCTGCAACATTCTATTATCAGTCTTGTAACCGCCGCGCTGGGTGGTCTTTTTGTAGTTCATAGCGTTTTTCTGCTGCTGCTGCGATTTGAAATTGAAGCGTCTCTTCCTGAATCCCTGGGCGCCTTCAGTGGTGCTGCTCTTTTCACATTGGCCTGGATAGCTGTAGCCAGTGCAGGTTTCATTTTCCAGATGTTTCTTGACCGGGGACAAAAAGAAGAAAAGAAACAGTAGGCGAATTTGGGAATCGCTATTTGCTGTGTTGGAAATAAATCATATCCTCAACGGAACAGGACTATGAAACAAACGCTGAAAAGAATGTTCTCCCTCTTGGAAAATCACTACGGAACCACCCATTGGTGGCCCGGCGATACGCCCTTCGAGATTGCTATCGGTGCAATACTCACCCAGAACACGGCTTGGAGTAACGTAGAAAAGGCAATTGCAGCCCTGAAACAGGCACAACTGCTTCAACCGACACGTATGCGTGCTGTTCCTTTGGAAACGCTGGAAACTGCAGTACGCCCTTCCGGCTATTACCGCCAAAAGTCTAAGCGACTCCGAACTTTCTGTGATTACCTTATTACTGAATACCACGGAAGCATGGAAGAGATGGCAACCCGACCCTTGGATATATTGCGAAGCGAGTTACTGGGACTCAATGGCATTGGACCGGAAACAGCCGATGATATCTTACTGTATTCCTGCGAAAAACCGATCTTTGTGGTAGATACCTACACACGGCGTATCCTTTCCAGACATAATATTGTTCCTGAGGATATTGGGTATAATGAGTTGCAGAAACTTTTCCACAGCAATCTTCCTGCTGACGTAAGGTTATTCAAGGAATTTCACGGCCTGATCGTCTACACCGGCAAAGACTTTTGTCG
>JAGLCZ010000166.1 GCA_023145975.1 Candidatus Hydrogenedentota bacterium
GTATTCGATTCGCCTTATGATCGTTTTTCCTACGAATGGGAACTGAAACGGGTAGATGTTCCCATGCCCACGATTCCACCTTTTATTCCTCCGGAAATCGTTGCAGGAATCATAGAAAAATTCCAAGACTATATGGGAAAACTCACAGTTCGTATTGAATGGCGACGTGCAGGAATGGACTTTGAATGTATTGGTGAAACTCTTGTACGTCCTGAATTACTATGGCAACCTCCGAAACCACTGCTGCCATGATATTCCCCTTTACACCCCATAATAAACCACCGACATCACAGCGGGATCGAACAGGCTTCACCTTGATGGAGTTATTGGTTGCAGTAACCCTGCTCAGTATTGTAATGACTTCAGTCTATTCGCTCACCAACACGGCACTGGGCACTTGGCGCAGCGTTGAAAAAGGCTATGACATGCATCTCGAAGCACGAAGTGTCATGACCCTGTTCTCTCATGAATACAACAATATTGTGGGACGGGCAGCACATTTATTCGAGGGAGATAAAAACAGTATTGTGATGTTCGTAATTGCCCAACCGCTTGATCTCGAGCAGGGCGAAGGACCGCGCCTGATGCGGGTTGAGTATTCCTATAATCGCAACAAGCGCAGGATCGATCGCGAAGAGGCACTGGTAGAAGCAGCATTGCCGCTTCCGGATCCGAACCCCGAAGAACAAGCCATTGATCCCGGGCGTATCAAACTTGACCGCCCCTATAAAAGCATCGTAGCTGACCATGTAAGTCGCTTCAGTTTACAATATGTGTGGGCGCCGATTCCTGAAATACTGTCGCCCGATGAACCGCCAATTCCTGAACCTCTTATGTACGTAGATAAACATAAAGAAAAACGGGGATTACCCCAGGCTGTAGAAATTTCGCTGGAACTTGTTGAGCCGGAAGACCCCACTCATGTATATAAAATGCTGATCACCCTGCCCATGCGTGCCCCATCGGCTCGTTTTTCCCGTCATGATTTGGAGACGATGCTTAATGAAGCCGCATAGTAAAAAAAATAATGGATTCGCGCTTATATGCGTACTGTGGGTGACAGCTATGCTGACTGTACTGGTACTGGGATTTGGACGCCGTGCTGCCCTGGAACGCCGTGCCGCTGCGTATGCACTGGACCATGAACAGGCCATGATGATGGCGCGGGGGGCAGTAGACCGCGGTATTGTTGAATTGCATAATCGCGATGCATTGCTGTTATTGCTCCCCGAAGAGCATCGGGGGGGCACCCATGTAGGTGAATCGTGGGCACAAAGCATTAATCTGTATTTGGAAAATTATTTTGATCAAGCCAGTCTGTTTGTCAAAGATGAGGTTGCTTATGTTATTGTAGATGAAGATCGTTATATTAATATCAACAAAGTACCCCGCGAAATACTTGAAGAAATTGATTCCTTGAAACGACCTGCTTTAAGGCGTATCATTGCACGACGCTCCTCGGAAGAACATTCAGAAGAAGAAAAAACTCCTTTCAACGCGATAGAGGAAATTCGCTATATCAAGGGGGTATCTGAAGACAACTGGTTTGGTACCGACCGCGAATCAGGTCTCCGTAAATTATTAACCGTGTGGTCCGACGGACGTATAAACGTCAATACCGCTCCCGAGGAGGTATTGGCCTGTATCCCGGGACTTGCAAAGGGTGATATCAGCCTCATTCTCAGCTATCGTGCCAGTGATGACGGGATGCTTTACAGTCAGGATGATCTCGGTTTTGCAAGTATGGATGACCTAACGGACAAAACGGGAATTGTCGGTGACTCACGCGAAGCACTGAACAAGTTTTGCAAGTGTACCTCTTCATACTTTAGGATCACGGGAGTAGCGACACGACGCAAAGGTCGTATTCGCGCTGTATGTTCGGCGGTAGTCTCGCTTGCACAAGGCCCGTCGGTAATTCTTGACTGGCAGGAGAAAACGCTTGGCTCGTAAAATAACCTATACTGGAATATTACAAACTGACGCACATTCCATTTCTATGCTGCGTTTTCATTTGGTCGGCACCTCTCTTGAGGAAACGACCTTTATGCATGTTTCAGGAGACTGGAACGACGCGGAAGCGCAACAGCAGGCACTGTGTAACTTTATTGAAACCCATGATCTGGGACAGGATACCATTTACAGTATCCTTCCCAAATATGATATTACTACCCGCATCATAACCCTGCCTTCAGACGACGCAAAAGAAATTGCGGGGATGGTACGGTTCAGTGCAGAAGAATATGTCCCTTTTACTATGGACGAGGTAATTATTGATCAGTGCATTCTTCGCACAATGGATTCCGGGGAATCTGAAACACTGATTGCCATCGCGCACAGAGATGTAGTAAATAATCATTTGAAACTATTGCGCGGGGCTGGTATTGCACCGGAAAAAATACTACTCAGTACAGCATGTATTTACTCTGCCGCCTTAGCCACACAGAAAAAGAAAAGCGAACGATATGCGCTGGTAAGCCTTGCTGCGGGTGGTATAGAGATTACGATTATTGACGGAGAAAATCCGGTATTTACCCGTGGCATCGCCATGATACAGGACTGGCAGAAAATTGCAGAAGACCCGGATGTCGGCGGTGAAAGTCTTGTAGACATGGGCGGCGCAGAAGATCTTGCCACTGAATTGCGGGGTTCCTTGTCTGCATACCAACGTGAAACCCCGGCAGGCGAGGATGTAAAAACGATCTACCTGGCCTGCGCCTATGCCCCCATGGATAAGTTATGCGAGTCTTTATCCCTGAAAATGAATCGGGAATGCCAACCTGCAACGTTTGTTCTTGAAGCTCTCGACGGAAGCGAATCCGTATTACCGGGAGTACCTGTAGAAGCTGTGGGCGGACTAATAGAAGCTCGTGGGCAAGCAAAGGTAAAGATCAACCTGCTTCCAGAACAAGAGGCAGAAGCACGCAGGATTGGTCATGTTAAGAATTGGACCATGCGCATTGCTCTTGGTGCAGCAGTCATTTTATTCTGCTTGGGACTTCTCTATTTTCAGGCTACTCTCCAGCGCGGCAGCATCATCAAAGATTTGGAAGAACGTATAGCCGTCATCGCACCCAACGTGCGCGGCGTTTCAGAAAAACGGAAGCAACTCACAATACTCCGCCGACAAGTCAATAGAAAAGGATCCATTCTGGAGCAGTTGGCGCGTTTGGTAGATGCTGCACCGGAAGGCCGTTTGAATTTTACCCGGTTGTCACTTCGTCGTGGCGATGGTATCGATATTTGGGGACGTGCTATGACCGTGATTGATATCAGTGAATTCACCACCAATCTCCGTAGACTTGCCGCCCCTAAGTATAAAAATTGGCATCTCGAATTTTTTAAATCGGCACAAATGGTCTATGAACAGCAAACCATGGAATATAACCAGCCCGTATCCTCTTTTCAGGTAGTGGTTCCCAGACTGGAGGACGAAAATGATTTCTAATATACTGGAAAAACTATTTAACGTCTGGAGACAACTCTCGAAACGAGAACAAATGCTGGCACTGGCTACGGCTTCTGTTGTCCTTTTGGTAATATTATTTGCAGGATATCAGCGTTCACAAACCCATTTGGATGAATTGGACCGTGAAATACTGCGTCTTGAAGATGAGCTTGTTTCAAGTACACGGCTGCTCGAACACAGGGATGCGACCGAAGCAGAATACGCCATCATCGCTGCACAACATTCCAGCGAATGGACCGAAGCAGAAATTCACGACCGGCTTCGGCAGGAAATCTACAGACTGGCACAAAACACGCCTGCACCCTTGGATGCAAATGGTATTCCTATCCCTAATGCAGCAAATATAGGCAACCTAGTGGAGATACCCTCGCTCGGGAAAGGGCAAATGACAGAAGGCGGAACGGGATATCGGGAATACCGCATCAATTTGCGCATCCCAGCAACCCGTCTGCGAAATATTATCCAGTTCCTTGAACGGCTGCATAACAGCCCGCAATCACTGCGGATTGATTCTCTTGACTTAAATCGCCATCCTGAAAGTGAAGGTATGGCTGCAAGCATCGATATTAGCCGCATCGTGGCTGAGGGTTCCCCAATAACCGATTCTGTACGACCTGCTCCAGGTAGTGTTGGTAGAATCAATTTGAATGCAGCCGCATGGCAGACCCATAACGCCAGCGTAAAAAATATAGAATCCCAAAGTATTCACGGGGCGGTTTCTGTACATATGATGGCTGGCAGTTCGGAAATCTATATGACCCAAAGCCTGCCGGGCGGCAAGACCTACGAGATGACTGTCAACCTATCCTCTTCCTCCCCGGATATCACATTGGGCATTGATGCTGTTGGTAATAAAATGATAGCCAGCCCAATGCAGCCCCTTACCAGTGATGGCGCAGTACATCGTTATCAAAGTCGGATTACACTTCCAGATAATGGCACCCCTGTTTCCATACGATGCCCGCTGCTGCACTCATCAAGTAAAACAGGTGCCCTGGTAAAAATAACAGGTCTCCTGTTACAGGAAGCATCGGAGATATATCAATGACACGCTATATTACCCTGGTTACAGCCGGCATCGTTGTATGCATTCTCGGCATGCTGCTCTTAAATCTGTTGAATAACCCTATGAACTCCCGAAAAGCGGATTTGGAAAAACGCCTGGCAGACGGAGCACTCGGTCCTGAAGAAACAGATACCAATACCATTCCTGTTGAAGAATGGAACCGTATTATTCTAGCCAAAAATACGGTCTGGAGAAGTTTAGTACCGCCGCCGCCACCGCCGCCGCCGCCGCCACCGCCACCACCCAAAAAACCTAATCTGCAACAAATGCTCGCTGGAGTATCTGCAACACGCCAAAAAGTCGGAAATAAAATAAAGTTTATTTTGCCGAGTAATCCGCGTGGTGAATTCCTGAGCGTAGGCGACAGTATTAACAACATTACCATCAAAGCCATCAATAAAACAGATGTGCTTTTTTCCTATCACTGGGCGGAAACGAATCAGACATTAACCTACAGTATGCCGCGTGAATAAGCTCATGATGTATTCCTGTTCATAATGCCCCTTAGATTGCATGGCGATCTGCACCCTTTCAGCTAAGAAAGTGTTTCTGCTCGTTCCAAAATTGAATTTTGGGATACACTATCTTTGGCAAAGGGAAAAGAAAAAATTAAATACAGCGACGCGAAGAAGGAAAAATAGAAAGAAAATCATACGAAAACACAATCGGGCAGACACACAGGTCCGCCCCTACAAATCCCGTCCCCCTCGTCATTGCACGCCTTGACCGCCGTATGCGAGCTATGAAAAATTCCTTTTTATGTTGTGAAAAAAGCTCATGTTAGTGTAGAATAAGCACTGGTATTTAAATATACAGGACATCCCCGTAAACTTACGGATTGATGTACGCTGTAGGAATATCTTTTTTTTTGGAAAGGTTTATAATGGGTTGTTTGACAATACGACCGACTGCTACTTTTATTTGGATGATGTTTTTCGCTGCAACAACGTTGTTTGCTGCAGCACAGGGACAAACTCCAACAACCCCACGGGTACGCCCTGCCCCCTCATCGGGACTTTCGTGGCCACCCAATACCAATAGCAATGCAGCGGCACCGGCAAGCGGCGCAAACTCTCGTAATATAACAACCCGCTCCTCCCGCCAACAGCAGAATAATACATCGGGTCCTCCCGGACCACGCGATGCAGGCTCCGACTCCAAATCAGGTAGAAGCCGCATTGACCGTAGTCGTTCAAAACGCGGTGCAGAAAAAGAAACGCCGGCCGTAGCCACCCGTAAAGGCATCGCCCAAAAAGCTGCCGCCGATCGTGGTGCAGGTCGCAACTCCACCTCCACTTCTTCCAAAAGCGGGGCAACGCCCCAAGCCATCAGCGGCGGCGGTGGTGCCGGAGGCGGTACGTCCTATACCCGTGGTGATGCGGGCTCAGTTACACAATTAAATAAAGGTGACTTTGAACCCATACTTGAGCGCGAACCTGTATATGGTGACGTACCTGATGATGGCGAAGCAATGTCTCTGGAAGGGCCGATGGATCTGAATGAATTCCTCATGGCGCTCAATATGGCGACCAACTGGAATATGGTGATCTCACCGCTTCTGCAAGATACCCAACTCAGCTTTTATATTACCGAAACTTCTCCCAGGGATGCTCTTGAAATCCTAAAATTCAATAAAATCTACTATGAGTTTGATAAAACCAAAAACATGTTGTCTGTAATGACACCTGAAGAGTATCTGGAGCGAGAATACGGAAAAACCCACCCCCACGAATTTAAAGTTAACCACGCTGATATCGCGTATGTGGAATCACTTATTAATACGTTGCTCAGTGCATCAGGCCGCGCCATTACCGACCCGCGTACTGACCATATTTATGTATGGGACACAGAAGACAATCTCGAAGAAATGATACGTCTAGTCGGTGAATTGGATGTTCCACTGGAAAAGGCTACATTTGTAATTGAACATGCCGACCTGCCCGATATAGAAGCAGTGCTGACTTCAGCCATGTCCCCCAGCGGCAGTATTCTTTCCGATGTGCGCACAGGTCAGATTTTTGTCTGGGACAAAGCACTCATTCTCGAACAAATGCGTACCGCCGTGGAACGCCTTGATAAACCCATTGAATCGCAAACATTCTATATCGCTCATGTTAATGCAGAAGATGTAGTAGACAGTATTGAAGCACTGCTTACTGAACGCGGCATCATGCAGGTTGATCCCCGGTTTAATACGATTATTGTTACCGACCTACCAACACGTGTGGCTCGTATTGCAAGCGTCATTGAAACGCTGGATCAGCCTCTTGAAACACGCACATGGGTAATCAAGTATGCGTATCTGGATTTCATTGCAGACCAGATCGAAACCTATATTCCCGGTGAAATGGGACAGATTGTGCTGAACGAAGATGTGCATCAACTAACGGTAACAGGGCTCCCCTCCCGATTAGAAGAGATTGATGCGCTGATCAACGTATGGGATATCAAACGCAGACAGGTACTTATCGAAGCCCATGTGGTCGAGGTAAGCAGCGAAATAGAGCGTGCGTTCAATGTTAATTGGTCGTCTTTCTCGAATGTTAATGGTTCACCTTTCGCTATCCATGACGGCAGCGGTTCAGACTCTGTAGCACAGGCGGCGGGGGCAGGTCAGATTGGCAGTATTGGACGTTTACCCTATGCTGTGCCGCGATATGGTGCACTACAGTTAGACAGCTCCGGTGCTATTACACGTCCTCTATTGACCGATGTAGCCGGCAACACTATTATCGACCGCTATGTAGGCAATAATCTAGCGGTTACTTTAGACTATTTGGATAAACAGCAAAAAGCGACCATACTCTCTTCCCCACGTGTAACCGTGCAGGATAGTGAAGAAGCGGTTTTCGAAAATGCAACACGTGTACCCTACGTATCCGGTTCCTCCTACTATGGCGGCGGGGGCGGCTACAGCGGCTATGGTAATACAGGTTCCGGTTCCGATCCCTATCGCTATTCTTCAAGCGCATCGAGCCGTGTCGAATTTATGGATGT
>JAGLCZ010000167.1 GCA_023145975.1 Candidatus Hydrogenedentota bacterium
TTCAAAGGCGGTAATTGTTCCTTTTTCAAAATAATCGGTACGTATTACCACCCAGACTGTCGGGGATTTTTCTGATTTCGTTGGTGATTCCAGGGGAGTAAGTAATAAGCGAAATGCACATTGTTCTGCCAGAATATCATAACTTGAACCATAGCCTATGTCATTGGCTATGGGCTTCATATTATAGGCAAAGACGCGTTTCCATAATCCATTATGCACAAGAATAAGATCGTTCGAAATGGCTTCCTTACGGATATGATTCCGGGCACCATACCAATCGGGGTGCTGGGCTTCCCCCGCCATGAGCATTTGTTGGTACCCATAGAACAGGCATAGCAAGGTTATTGCAGTAATTTTCAAGACACGTATCGGAATTAGGGAAAGCGCACCGCCAACAAGTAAATAAAGTGCCATAGAACAATGTACGGTATAGCGGGGCATGATACAAGGCCGCCAGAAAATGGAAATCCCATAGAGTACCAAAGGGGGGACTATTAACCAGAGTACCAGCAGATAGGTCTGCTGTAGTGTTCCTTTAGGTTTTGGATTGTAGGGAGTTCTTTTTTGTTGGGCGTTGCGAAGAAACGCTACAACGAATAGCCAGATAATAGCAGATAATGCACCTGCTATCATCATACGCCCGATTACCCAGCGCCACGAAATTATTTTCAGTGCCCTCGTGCTGCTTAGCAATATCTCCCAGGCACTTGGCGTTGCATTGACTTGGTAGGTCATGCCGATGGCGTCATCTGCCAGCAGATCAGCGAAAAGTTCGGAAATATTCGGGAGATGCATCCAGTTGTCGGTACTGTCTTCTCCCCAGAATTGGATGGACAGTACATAGACGGCAGCAGGTAATAAGACGCATGCATTTACCATACTCCAGAGAATAAGCCGTCGCATATCTTTGGGGGAAGTTGTCAACCAAAATACCCCCAGGGTAAAAGGCAATAACAGCGCAAATGGATGGGTCCAGGAGAGCAGTAATGCAACGGCTGCATAGAGTATCCACCAACGTTTACCGCCATTCTGGAACAGGTGATAAAAAACATATATGAGTGCCACCGCGAAAAGGGTCATGAGACCGTACATGCGAATTTCTTTTGCAAACTGTACATGGATCGGCGATAAAGAAATACAAAGCATGGCAATAAGCCCGGCATGGGTATTAAACAACTTCCTTCCTGTGAAAAAGAGGAGGACTATTGCGAGCATACTGATGAGGACAGACAGCAAGCGCAAGGAGATAATGGAGGGGCTTACGTACTTGTTCCAATAATATTCCATACTCAAGTACAAGGGCATGGCTGCGGGATCAACCTGTCTGTTTTGTTCCAGAAACGCTTTCAGACTTGGCGAGGAGTGTCTGACCACTTGCTGGTTCCAACGTCCATACTCCGGGGAATCGATGTACGATTGTGGCGGGGTGAGAAAAGCTACTGTGGCGAACTCATCCCACCAGACACTTTCACCGGTAATGTGTATGAGACGTACCCCCAGGGCGATGAAGAAAATAAGGAAGAATAAAAGAGCGTATTTTCCAGAAAAACTCCAGTTTTTTGTATCGCTTTTCGGATCGATACCTTGGGGTATTTGCTGTGTGGGCGCATCCTTTGTATTAGGAATGTGAGGTGTAGTGGGCATTGTTGGATCCTGGTCAAGATATTATCTACTGTACGTTATACCTTACTGTGCGGTATGCCTGCAACCCTACCGCCAGAATATCGGCTTCTCTCTATCAAACACTATCCAGTGTTTTCGCGTCGCGCAGAGTTGCCAGAGCGTCTTCATACGAAATCAATCCTTTGCTGTACAGTTCTTTAATGGCTCTGTCCATGGTCAACATGCCTGATTTACCACTGGTCTCCACGACACTATAAATCTGGTGCGTCTTATTTTCGCGAATGAGATTGGCGATGGCAGTATTGTTGTATAGTAGTTCACAGGCTAGAATACGTCCTTCCCCACTTTTCAGAGGAAGTAGACGTTGGGACAGAATTGCCAATAGGGTCAGGGACAACTGAAAACGAATCTGTTGCTGTTGTGCCGCTGGGAATACGTCAATGATTCGGTCTACGGATTGTATGGCGTCGTTGGTGTGTAGCGTTGCAAAAAC
>JAGLCZ010000168.1 GCA_023145975.1 Candidatus Hydrogenedentota bacterium
ATGTACATAGTAGAAGTTTGACGGGTTCTTGGCACCGAAGAAGAAACAGGCATCCCGATGCGCTCCATTGAGAATATCAGTAGATTCCACATCCAGTTCCAGAATAAAATCGCCTACCTGCAGGGAAGAAAGCAGGGCAATGGATCGGGGAGAACGTACTTCAGGCGTATAGTCCCCGGTTCCCTTAAAGAGTTCAAGGAAGTGTTTTCCCTCTTCTTCACCTTTACGCCAGGTCTTGGGATCGCTCATTTCAAAATCCTGCAATGCGTTTTCTGCAGAGAAATCCTGTTCGTAGACCAGTGCATATCCATCGGGTATATTTTCACCAAAGGCGGGGAGGGGTTCTTGGATTGCTGTCTCTTCAGCACAGGCGTAGCATGAAAATAGGGATAGACATGCCAGTGTTGTAAAAATAAAGGTTTTATTCATAGATAATTCTCCTTGCCGGTTTTATAAACCAGCGTTGTATTTTATCCGCTCATTGCAGGATTTTATTTCATAAGGTGTTTTGAAGCCAACATCCAACAAAAACCGTTATGTACAAAATACACTTGTTGCCTGTCAGTTCTTCCTCGTTTTCAGTATAGTTTTTTTTCACGTTGTTAAGCAAATATTCCATGAGAAAAATAGGATGAACGAGGGATAACCGCAAATGTATCTTTTTCTGCTCATTTTCACGCATAGCATGGGACCGAGCTAAAACTGCGGTAAAATTGCTTGGTCCAACGAGCAGAAAGAACATCCCCCGCCTTCGGCCCACCCCCTTCAAAGGGAGACTTTAGTATTTGTGGCAGCGCAAGTAAAACGGGTAATCTGGTGGTGTAGATGCAGGGTGCTGGTGAGATTGTTGTGCTTTGACGGTACGCATTGAGGGATAGACACATCTCATCCGCCTGCGGTGGATTTGCTTGCATTAGTCCCTGCTGAATGACGCAGCAATGGTATTGTCCAGGTGATGGAAGTGCATGTCCGTTAGGGACTTTTGAAAGTAGCCGCCCCTTCAGTGGCGGGACCTGATTATACCCCCGTTTTTCGTCCTGTCAGGACGAAAAAGAGGTAAGCACCTGCAACCCGCCAGTGAACTGGCGGTCTATTATCAATCGTCCCTAACGGGACTTACATGGATGCGTGTCGGGCGGACGCCTTCCTGCTAATGAAGTTCTTTGTGCATGTTGAAAACTACTTGGGATATAATATACACTCATTCTGTCATCTGGCATCCCGCCAGACGACGGTTAATAGAATTCGCTATCTTATTTCACCGATTTTATTGTCCAATCATGAGGTCACTATAGTGAGATTAAAGATTGATAAATCCAAAGCGGAGGGTTATTCAAACAAATCTCAGATTGATCGTGTTTTAACAGAATATTGGGCTTGATAACGTCATGCCGTTTGTGCTTTACTCACAGGGTTACTCGGTGGTGAGAAATACTTAGAGAAAGCGAAGTTGATGGATACGAAGTGGCTGGTGGTCATGCAAGCGGGCAGTATCTTTGGCTGGGAAGATCGGACTGTTGTCTCGAAGGTGGGGTTGACCAGATGAGCTATGTGCCACATTTCCCGTCGCTCCTTTGTTATGTATTTGCTGGAGGGTGGCTACGATATTCTGATGGTCTAAGAATTGTTGGGGCATGTCACACACACGTACTCAATTGGGGATCATCAGGAGTGAGAAGCCTAGTGCACGGGCTAGGAGAAGGATGTTTTATGCCGAATCGCATGTTTTTAAACGGTAAGATTTATCATATCGTTGGCAGAATACCCAAAGGCGTCTTATACGGATAGAAATGAAGAAACCCGCATCTTATTATTGTTAGGCTGTAATCAAATGAGAAGGAAACGAACGATTTGTTTTTGTTTGGCAACGAGTTGTCTTATATTGGGTTCAGCGTTTTATGTTCTTTTCCGCCCGACGTCTCTATTGATGTTTCATTGGGCTGATATGATGGGGATGAATGCGTCAATTGCTACAATGCGCATATGGGTAGATGGCTTTGATAAATATCTGTCAGATTGGATTGTATATTCGTTGCCATTTGCGCTTTGGGTATCATCCTATTTGTTTTTTATTAAAGGGATATGGTGGAATTCGACATCATTGGTTCGTCATGTGTGGTTTTGGTGTATTCCAGTAATCGCTATTGTGGCTGAACTTGCGCAAAACATTAGTATCATGCCAGGCCACTTTGACAAAGTAGACCTGATTACAATTATTCTTGGAACAATTTTTGGCTTTGTTGCTATAGATTTTAACCAACCAAACAAGGGAGAATCGAAATGAATAGGCAGAACTTAGGAAAGAACGTTGCATCGGTTTTACTGTTTTTAGTGCTTGGTATTCTGGCCGTCGGAAGTACTGACACAGATACAGACACCCAGAAAGTTCAATCACAAGCACCCAGTTACACACTATCTGCAGATCAACTTTACAGTGAATACGATAGCAATGAAGTTGCAGCAGACGCAAAGTATAAAGGAAAAGTTGTAATTGTTTCTGGTACAATCCAAGACATTGGGAAGGATATTATGGATCAGGCATATATTGTAATTGGAGGCCAAGGATTTCTTGATGGTGTTCAATGCACATTTACAAAAGGTCAGCAATCTTCTGTTGCCCGTTTATCAAAAGGGCAACAAGTTATAGTTAAAGGTGAAGTGACAGGGAAAATGGGAAATATTTTGGTTAAGAAAACCAGTTTGCAATAGGTGTATAACAAATCACGGCACTGGATTTTTCCTTCGTTGCGTTTCGTAAAAACCAGAGAAAATATTGGGCAGACTACGTATTAAATCGATTGCTATTATCAATCGTCCCTAACGGGATTTACACGGGTGCGGTGTCGGGCGGACGCATTTTCTTTTGAAGTTGCACTTCCTTAGAAAAGAATATTTGATGCAGACTTTAGTTTAGGATATTTCTTTCGTATTTCCTTTTCAAATATATCAAGGGAAGGTTCTACAAATTTCGTAATATAGCGACTGTTCATCAAGCGAAGTAGCGCTGCATAATTCGGACGGAATTTAATGGTATCCCCTACTTTCAGACCACCGGGATCATCGCCAATATTTACTACTGTGATATCGCTACTTGCTCCGGCAATCTGGTAGTTTGAATTGATCGGAGTCAATCCGTTAATATCCGTATCCAACTGACCTACACCAACCAATGCACGATAGCCGCGTTGCCCCGGCGAAAGTTCTTCAGATAAATCCGGCTGTTCAGATGCAAAGGGCGCTATCGTTGTAGTTTCTGCTGGTGGTGCCAGCATTTTCTCTTTTAGTTCTGCAATCTCGGCATGAAGAAGCATTACATCATCCCGTAAGTCGGGCAGAATACCGCCGTTGATCAGATCCGTGCCCAGGAAAAGCGCTTCGCCAATCCGGAAGTGGTTAATGCCAGCAGGTACACGTCCTTCCAGCAGCAAGGGCAGCGTCGCACTGGAACCAGCAGATATAAGCGGCAATTTATGCTGGAATTTCAGCTCCAGTAATTCCCGGTAGAGAACCAGCTGCATCAACTGGTCAACATTGGGAGCAACTCCCGCAAGACAACCCAGATTGGCGCCTATGCCCAATATCCTGATATGAGGAAGATTAAATACGGATTTATAAAACTTAACCAGGGAGCCGGGCAAGATGCCTTCCCGCAGATCTCCCAGTTCTATCATGATAATAATGTTATGCGTTTTATCCAGTTTACTTGCCGTTTTTTCCAACGAGACAATCGTTTCAATTTCGCTGTTCAAACTTACAGACGACAGAGCAACCACCTCATCAATAACCGATGGTCCCGGTACGCGAAGATACCATCCCTCATATTCGGGAAACAGATCCTTCGCAGTCTTCATATTTGATAAACGAGAGTCGCCCAGCGAAGTAACGCCAAGGTGTCGTAAGGCATTCATCACATCCACATTGCCGCACAGCACTTTGGTAACTACTGTCCACGAAGCATCATGCTGGCTCATCCACTTATTGATTACTTTAAAGTTGTGCAGAAAAGCATCAAGATTTATGGTTAGACAATTCATTTTTCCACCTCATATCAGCATATTTACTGGTAAAATTCATTTGTTCATACAACCGGCGTGCCGGGTTGTCATATTCCACATGCAGTTTCATATCACCTGTGCAAAGTTCCTGTGCCCGGCGTATCAAGTGAGAACCGATACCGCATCCGCGCATGGTGGCGTTCACTGCAATAAAAAGCAGCAGATGTTCCGGCACATACCCGGTCATGCCTGTATTCAAAATAACCAGAGCACCCGTCAGCCTGCCTTCAATCCGTGCAAGCAGGATAAACCCGCCTTTATGCTGTTCTCCGGATAGGGCATACTCCAAACCTTGCAGAATTTCCTCAACGTTATCTTCATAAGGCTTGAGGTGTTCGTGTAGAAAATTGGCAAGAAACATACGATCACCGGTTTCAGGAAAGTCCGTATCGGAACGAACAACAAGAATTTCCGGCGTTGCCTTCTTTTTGTCGGCATTTTGTATAGTCGCCGTCTCGTTGTCAAGCAGCATCTGACAGGAAGTCAGGAAACCATCATTCGGGGGCGTGCATTCTCCAAACTCTTCTTTTATCTGCGGCGTCCCGGTCATCATACCGGAAAGACGGGATAGTGCCGCCAGCATTTGCGCTTGTTCCCATTGTTGCAAACCTGCCATAGAGTCCAGAAACTGTTTCTGCATCAGCGGCGGTGCGCTTCCACATAAAGTGCGCCCCTCTTCCGTGCTGGAAAGCAAAACCTGCCTTCTGTCTTTACCGTTGCGGTTGCGAACCACCAGTCCGCGCTGTTCAAGCCGGTCAACTATCCCTGTAACGGTGGCATTGCTTAAACTCGCCTGTGTTGCCAAAGCCCCGATGGAAATTTCGTTATGGCGCACGATTTCGCGCAGCAGTACAAGTTGAGGACTGGTAAGGGCGCAATTACGCTGCAATTGTCGTGATTGCAAGTCCATCGCCCGAACAATTTTGCGAAGATTAACCAGTATGGCATCGCTGATCTCTGTATTATCATTAGTCATGAATATTCCCCAAGATTATTTAGAACTCAAAATATCATAACACAAAACGTCTAAGAAAGACAAAAAGGTAATGTAGGGACGGTAATGTAGGGACAGACTGCTAAATTAAGTCGATTATTGCAGTTTTCTGTGTTATGCTATTGTCATGAATAGAGTTGCACCCATCGTTGTGTCGGGTTTTCCGCATCATATTACACAACGCGGCAATCGTCAGGCGGATCTTTTTGAAAGGTCTGATGACCAATCCTATTCGTCAATAAACCCGGACGGGGCGTCCTGCGGCAGCGAGCCTTTTCTTGAACAACTTGAAAGAGTACTGAACCGAAGCGTCTGCCGAAAGAAGCCGGGTAGAAAACCCGGAAAACAAAACTAACTCGAGGTGCAAGACGAATCAAAAGCCACCGAAAATTCCATTAATAGGTAATTTGTTGCTGTATTTTTCCTGTGCCATAAAGTGAAATTGGCATGACGGGGGTATAATAGGCTAATATTTCCTTGGTTCGCATAGGTGAATTTTTTCTGCATTGTGCGGAAGATATCACGGATGCACTCACTATAGTCGAAGGAGCACACAGAAATGCAACTGAGTACGATACTTCTTATGATGGCTTTGTTGATACTGCCCTCATTACAGGTTTATGCCCAGAGTGGGGATATGAGCCGGCTTTACCAGTTGAAAG
>JAGLCZ010000169.1 GCA_023145975.1 Candidatus Hydrogenedentota bacterium
CATCGTACAGCGCTGCATTATCAATTTCTGCCTGGATTGCAGCCGTACACGCTTCTTCCAACGAAGTGAAAACGGGAACTTTGTCCTTCCAGGTATCTGCCGGGATCGGAAGATTATACCGATTGTAGAGACGTGAAAGGGCATTAATATGCTGGGATTCAGCATGGATGATATTGGAGAAGGGGCGTACTGCTCCAAAGGTCTCAATGACTTTGGCATACGTCGCACGGGCTTTGTACTCATCCTGAAGAGCATCGTTCAATGCGCCCTGTTCATCTGCGGACAACACTACTGCAGCGGTACTGTTCCTGACCGCATTACCCGCTCCGCGCTGCGCATCCGCACTTAGGGCAAAGGTGACTACACTTACGGCAACGATTGCCACTGTAGAAAGATGTTTTGTTTTCATGATCTGAACTCCTTTGTGTTATGAGGCTGGCTTTCGTCGGCCTCGCTGGTTGTTTGAGCGACCTTATGTCACCGCACTATTAAGGAGAGCAACAAGCATGCCAAACAAATGCCCCAAAATTCAGCCTTAATACACTGTTTACCCTGCAGTAATGGAACAGTCCCTGCAGATTCCGCAGGGGCACGCCAAAACAACACCCTAATTATACTCTGAATTGCAAGCGTACCCGTGCCGGTCTGTTTCCGAACAGGTATCCTATTTATCAGATATTTCAGAACAGGGTTCGGGAAGTACTTCCAGGGAAGTTGACAGTTTTTCAAGCAGACCTACAGTTTGTGCAGAAGCTTCCATACGGTATTCGCTGCGGCGACAGGAAGGCTGATAAACAATACTTTCGCGCCCGACTGAATATATTGCAGTTTCTGTTTATCCATGAATGCATCCTTCTTGTAAAAACTGACTGGTCAGTCATTGTAGTAACAGCTGCCCTTCTCAGATGTCAAATTCAGAGAAAAATAATCGGGGGAAATGCTGGACAACCCTTCAACTAAAACGCTACTATAATAGAAGTGCTGACTTAAAGACTGCGTCAAAATTTGGATTTAAGAGTTATACAGCAAAACATGCAGCCCATGTCATTTATGATGCAAACAGGAAAGCAGCAAATGAAAAAACGACTTTTGATTACTGGATACGGGGGATTTGTAGCGGGAAGCGTGGCATGGCAAGCGGACAGCAGTTGGGAAGTCCACGCCCTGTCACATACCCGTGCATCGGAACAGCGGGACGATTTTCGGTATTGGCAGGGTGATCTTTGTAATACCGCACTGTTACATAAAACGTTTTGGGAAATCCGTCCGTCAGCGGTAATCCATGCTGCGGCACGAGCAGATATTGATTATTGCCAATCCCATCAGGAAGAAGCAGCACGAATCAATACAGGTGTAACACAAGAGTTAGCACAGCTTTGCAATGACAGCGGTGCAAAGTTAATCTTTTGTTCGACAGACTCTCTATTCGATGGACAGGCGGGCAGGTATCGCGAAAATACAGAACCGTCCCCCATAAACTTCTATGCAGAGACCAAGGTACACGCCGAGCAGGCAGTACAGCAGTATGCAGCGAACGCTGTAACAGCACGACTGTCTCTTGTCCTGGGCTTGCCGGTACTGGGTACCGGAAATTCCTTTTTAGCCAAGATGAGTACCGCCCTTAAATCAGGAAAGAACGTATGTTTTCCCGAAAACGAAATCCGCACGCCCATCGATGTCATTACCTTAGGGCAAGCACTCCTGGAACTTGCCGCAAATGACTTCACAGGCATTATACATCTGGCGGGCAGCACCCGACTCAACCGGTATGATATGGGCTGCCGTATCGCCGAACGGCTGGGCTATTCCACCGATCTTATTACCGGAACAAACTCCAATGTAATGCAGGGACGTGCCCCCCGTCCCAACGATGTCTCATTAAATAATGAAAAAGCAGGTGCTATTTTGGATACCCCAATGAAAACCCTGCGTGAAGGACTCGATCAGGTTTTGAAAGCCAAGGAGAAACAGGATAATGAGCAGCCCCGAAATTAAACACGATCTGTCCATAAAGTTCGGCAGCGAATATGGACCCGAAGAAGAACGCGCTATTCTTAATATTTTACATCAGAACGCGCCCACCAGCGGAGATGCCTGCATCCAGTTCGAAAAAGATTTCGCGGCATACTGCGGCACAAAATATGCCCGCTGTGTCAGCAACGGTACTGCCGCGCTTTTTATGTCAATGGTTGCCCTCAACATCAAACCCGGTGATCGTGTAATCACCACGCCCATGACATGGATCGCATCCCCGGCAGCAGCAGTAACCCTCGGGGCGGAAATCGATTTTGTGGACATTGATCCCGACACCTATAACCTGGATGCGTCGCAACTGGGTGCCGCCATCACCCCTGCTACCAAAGCCATTATCCCGGTACACCTCTATGGGCAGTGCTGTGATATGGATGCTGTCCTTGAAGTAGCAAATGCCCATGGAATCCCCGTGGTGGAAGATGCCGCACAGGCAGTAGGTGCCGCATACAAAGGCCGTAAGGCAGGCTCCATGGGAATCACAGGATGCTTTAGTTTTCACGAACAAAAGAATATGTCCACTTTAGGCGAAGGGGGCATGGTAATAACCAACGACCCGGATATCTTCGAACGGATTGCACTCTATCGCTCCCACTGCACACGGGTTCATGGGAAAAGCACCAAGTACTGCAGCCTGGACGAAACAAAGTTTCCCGTGGGAAAAACCTTCTGGCACCAGGACTTTGATGATTGTGGATACAACTTTCGCATGACAGATATCCAGGCTGCCGTAGGCATTGAACAACTCAAAAAACTGGATGCGCTCAACGAACGCCGCAAACAGAATGCCGACTATCTCACCCGGGGCTTATCGGATATTGCAGGGCTGAAGTTACCGGTGACACTACCGGGAAACAAGCATAGTTTTCACCTCTATCCCGTAATGATTGATCCTGACGTGTACGGCAGAAATAAGATCGACTTTGTGTACGACATGCTTTATGAGCGGGGCATTAAAGTTGGAACCCATTACAACCCGCTGCACTGGTCTACAGCATTTCAAAACAGGGGCTTCACCAAAGGGCAATTCCCAAACGCGGAGAAAGTTGGAAAGTGTCTGGTAACACTCCCGCTCAACCCAAGACAAACCCGGGAAGCACTGGACTATCTTATTGAGAGCGTACACGCACTGGAACAGTAAACGGGTAGGGGCAGACCTGCGTGTCTGCCCAGATTCAACACATATATCAATCCTGACAAACCAGGCGAATGCATGTATGTG
>JAGLCZ010000017.1 GCA_023145975.1 Candidatus Hydrogenedentota bacterium
CAGCCCGAACAGCATCCTCATTTCCGGTGGACGCACCACAGTGGCAAATCTATTCTATAACATGTCGAGCCATACCGTAGGGCTGGTTGGGTTATGGGACGTGGTCGCCTTTGACGAGGTGGCCGGCATTTCCTTCAAGGACCATGACGGCGTACAAATCATGAAAGATTATATGGCATCAGGCTCTTTTGCGCGGGGACGGGATACTATCGCTGCCAGGGCAGCTATGGTGTTTGTGGGCAATATTAACCAGAGCGTGGACACGCTGGTAAAGACAAGCCATCTGCTGGCTCCGTTTCCCGAGGCCATGATTGACTCCGCTTTCTTTGATCGCTTTCACGCCTATATACCAGGATGGGAAATTCCAAAAATGCGGCCTGAGTTTTTCACCAATCAGTATGGGCTGATTGTGGACTATCTTGCCGAATTCATGCGCGAGATGCGTAAACGAAATTTCGGCGATGCCATCAATAAATATTTCAAACTGGGGCGCGACCTGAACCAACGGGACACCATTGCAGTAAAACATACGGTTTCCGGACTCCTGAAACTATTATATCCTAACGAAGAATACGATAAAGAAGCGGTTCGCAGGTGCCTCGAATACGCATTGGAAACCAGACGGCGGGTGAAAGAACAGCTGAAAAAGATCGGCGGCATGGAATTTTATGACGTACATTTTTCCTACCATGACCTGGAAAATATGGAGGAACGATTTGTCAGCGTACCGGAACAAGGCGGCGGCCATCTTATCCCCGATGGACCGTTAAGCCCCGGGGTACTGCATACCATTGCAACAGGCAGCAGTGGACACCTGGGACTTTACCGGATGGAAACACAAGTCACTTCAGGTTCAGGAAAGTTTAACCTTTCCGGGTTCGCCTCAAATACAGCTGCCAAAGAGGCCGTGAAAATCGGCTTTGATTATTTCCGTGCCAATGCCAATCAGGTCAGTGTATCCATCAAGGCCGCCGAACACGACTATCATTTACACGTGATAGAACTGCATAACTCAGGACCCAACACGGCAATGACACTGACCGCTTTCGTGGCATTGTGTTCCGCCGTAATGGGCAAGTCGGTACAATCACAGTTGGTTGTTCTCGGTAGTATGAGTCTGGGCGGCAGCATTATACCCGTGGAAAATCTTGCCGAATCCCTGCAGATGGCATTCGATTCCGGGGCAAAACGCATTCTGCTTCCCATGTCCAGCGTAGGTGCCATTGCCACCATCCCTGGTGAACTCTTTGCAAAATTCCAGACCGGTTTCTACGCGGATGCCTCCGATGCCGCCTTCAAAGCACTTGGTGTCGAATAGTAAATTCCATAAAATCTAAACCATTACACACCCGCAATATCTTGTGGACAGGGTTAAACTCGAAACGCACCCCTTTCCCCTTCGATTCCCGGTGCTTTTTCCCGTTCCTGTGACAACACCCTTCCCTATCCATTACAATAGCGCATAGAGTAAATGGAAACAGGAA
>JAGLCZ010000170.1 GCA_023145975.1 Candidatus Hydrogenedentota bacterium
CGGGTCAAAGGTGGCTGCCTGCCACATCTCCAGTTGATTTGAAGCGGTGCTCGGAAGAAAGTTTGCGCCGACAGGCCAGGGCTGCTGTGCATACCATTCATTGGCTTGTGTAGTTGTCCAGCGTCGTCCTTCTTTGATTTCATTGCCTGCTGCACCGGTGCACGAAAAAGCACTGGCAAGAAGCAAAGGGCAAAGGATGTGGGCTACGGATTGTGCTGTGTGAAAAGAACGAATGGGCTTCATGTTATTTTTCCGATTATTGTAATTGCATTTTTTGAACAGCTTAGATTATATCTGTTATTTGCAGGGCTTTACAATGATCGGTTACCATTGCAGACAAGTGCCGGAACCGTATACAGGGAGAAGAACAGTGAATATCTTATTGGTGATTACCGCGTTATTTTCAGGGGTTGGACTGGATCAGGAAGCAAATTGGAATCAGATGCCCTATGCCCCTGCCGATGGTGAAACCGTTTCCGTTAATCCGCCGCCATTTACCTGGGTGCCTACAGACAATGAGTCTGTTTATGTGTTGGAAGTGGCGCAAGACGAGTCCTTCGAAGTGCTGGTGTACCAGTGTGAGAGCACACATGTAAGCACGGTTTCCCTGAATACGCCTTTGGATCCCGGCAGCTACTGCTGGCGATACGGGCTTAAAGAGGAGGACGGTATCGCGTACAGTAAAATTCGCAGTTTCGTTGTTCCAGAAGATGCACAACTTTGGCCCCGTCCATCTGCGGCTTCCATGATTGCCAATGTGCCGCAGAGACATCCCCGTTTATTTGTGTTATCGGAAGAGGTGGCAGTATATCGGGAACGCGCGGCTTCCGGTGATCTACAGCGGGTACTGGGAAGTATCATTCGGCAATGCGATAAGCATCTTGGTGAAGTATTGGTTGCCGAACCGCCTCCTGTAACCGGGAAAGGTGCCGAGCGGGGGTTGAACTATGCAAAGATATTCTGGGAGACACGTCCCCCCATGAACCTGATGGAAACCTGTGCGTTGGCGTATATCCTCACAGGGGACACAAAATATGGCGATGAAGCAAAACGCCGTATTTTGTATTTTTTCGCAGACTGGGATCCTGAAGGTACGACTTCCTACCGCCATAATGATGAGCCTGCCATGTGGATGATGATGCGCGGTATCCGAGCCTATGACTGGACCTATGATCTCTTTACCGTGGAGGAGCGCAACCGGGTAGAACCGGTAATGCGTGTGCGGGCGGCACAATTCTATGAACACCTGCGCAACCGACGTCGTTTCCACACCAATCCTTATGAAAGTCATGCAGGGCGAACGTTGGGATTCCTGGGGGAAGCAGCCCTTGCCTTTGCCCACGACTGGCCTGAAGCAGAAGAATGGCTTGATTATGTAACCACCTGTTTCTGGAATATATATCCTGCTTGGGGAAAGGATGATGGCGGTTGGCATGAAGGACCTGGATACTGGTCTGCTTATATGGATTTTGCATTGCATTTTATTGTGCCCCTTAAAATCGCAACCGGTGCCGAGCTTATAGAAAAGCCCTTTTTCCGAAATACTCCTTATTACCTACTCTATAGTAATCCGCCTTATGCCAGGATATCACCTTTTGGAGACGGTGAAAACGCCACGGGCGGCGGTGGGGGCAAAGGTACGGTTATGTTTGCTTTTTCCTCCCTGCTGGACGATCCTTATTTGCGTTGGTACGCCGAAGAAAGTGGTGTTGATATCCCTGCCGGTATTCTTGGTGTTGTCCTCAGCAGGGAAGCGCCCGTTGCAAAATCACCTGTTGATTTACCACAGTCTCGCTGCTTCCCCGGCGTTGGTCTGCTTTCTCTTCATACGGCTTTGGGCATTCCTGAAGAAGACGTGCATTTTTTAATTCACAGCGATCCTTATGGTGCTATCAGCCACGCCCATGCAGATCAAAATGCATTTACACTGGAAGCGTATGGGGAAGCATTGGCAATTGCTTCTGGTTATTATCCCTGGTATGGATCGGAACATCACAGCCAATGGCAATGGGAATCGAAGTCATCAAATACCATTACATTTAATGACGGTATCGGACAGGTAAAACGCAGCGCAAAGTCTTTCGGGAGTATTGAGTGCTTTGTTCAAAATGATGATTTTGATTATGTACAAGCAGATGCTGTCCGGGCATATCAGGATCGATTATCTAAGTGTGTGCGGCATGTGGTGCATGTCAGACCGGGTGTATTTGTGATATGTGATGAGGTGGCTGCACCGGAACCCGTTATATTCGAGTGGCGATTACATGGAAATTCAGCGGTCATAACGGGGGATAATACGATGCGTATTGTACAGGAAGATGCTGCCCTTGATCTTCACTTTATCGTGCCGGAAGAACTTTCCATACTCCCCTATGAAGGGGCAGAACCGCCCCCTGAAAAAGAATACCCAACCCAATATTATGCCATTGCTGCAACACCGAAACCTGTCGCAGAGACCACATTTCTCACAGTACTAGTCCCTACACGGACAGGGACTGCAGCAACAACTTCCGTGGTATCCCTATCCCTGAAAAATGGTGTTGGTGTGCGTGTAACGGTTGAGGGTACAAAATCGTTAGTCGCATTTTCTACCGGTGATATTCCGCTTGAACTTGAAGGTAACATAAGTACAGGTACTGTACTTGCTATACGACTGGATGATCAGGGAATCCCTTCTTCAATACTTCAGGTTGAATAAATAAATGTGATCCTTTGTTTTTGTTTCCTGCCAAAAGTTGTTATTTCCATTGGATAAATGTAGACTATAATTATAACAGTGGTTGTGCTGGTGTACGATTGTTTTCGTATGGAGTACCGCACAATTTTTGTGTGAAAGGGTTTCTATAATGGGACGAGGAACATCCAAACAGAAGTTTGATCTGGCAAACAGTATGTATCTTGAAGGGGCTTACGAGGATGCTCTCGCTCTTTTGACTGAACTCGGCAAGGAATATCCCGGGGTATTTAATATTCAGCTGCCTGCTCTTAAATGCTTGCAGCGATTGGGGCGTCTGGAGGATGTGAAGGATGTTCATGGGCAAATGGTGAGTTTGTATACCCGGGAAAAGGAACAGAGGAAACTTCGGTCAGTTGAGGTATGGATTTTGGAACAAGAGGGAGGCGGTATAGAGGATCCGCTTGGGTTGCAGTTAAGTGCTGACGGAGAGGATTTTCCTGGTTTGCAGTTGAGTGCTGACGGGGAGGTACTTAATATTGCACCGATGGATGATTTGTTTGGTAGTTCTAAGTCTAAGTGGAAGTCTGCATCGTCAAGTGTTCCTGTGAGCAGCACGCCCGGTATATCGTGGAAAACAATGGCAGCCATGGGGATGATGACATTGGCAGCCGTGGCTGTTTATCTCTTTTTACCCGTATTGCTTGGCAGGGTGCCTGAGTTTTCTGCGGACATCGTGTTGGGGCTTCCCCATGCCAACTTGGAGGGGAAATTCTATCGTCTAAGTGCTGATGTTTCCAGAACGGAAATAATGGGTCAAATAATTATTGCCAGGGAAGGGCAGGTATACAAGATTATTCCCGGGGAGAAGAAGTATGCTGTTATGGAGCCCTCTGAAACGGCAGGTCAGAATCCCCTTGGCGAGATGAGTGATTTCAAGAAATGGCTTGATGCAAATGGCGGTAAGCATACGGGCGAGGAAGTACTGTATGGCTTTGAGTGTGATGTATACGAAGCAAAAGTGCGTATGAATCCTGCCATGCCTCCTGTAGATACGAAAATATGGTATGCTCGTGATATTGCATTTCCTGTAAAGAGCGAAACGATTGGCGATGGAATTCTCGGCAAAGTAGTTATGTTCCTCAAAGATATTCAGGTTGGTTTGTTGCCGGCTGACTTGTTCGAAATTCCATCGAATTATGTACAGGTTGCTATTGAAGAAATTGGGGGTATGGGGATGGATGTCGGAGAAGCGACACTGCCTGTTATGACAGGTAACCTGCCTGATAACAGTAGCAAACTGAGTCTGGATGATCTGAAAAGACTTAAAAACATGGCTCAAGAGTAGTGGTGTTCCATTCCTTCCTTGTACAGGAATGGTTGCCGTTTAGTTGAGTGCTTCTATTATCAGTGCGATTTCGTGCCGCTTTTTCATGAGGAGCTGAGGGTTGCGTGTAAAACCTACCAGGTTGGGAACAATTTCTTCGAGGTTATAAGCGGCTGCAGCACGACGTAGTAACTCCTGGTCATCACTCTGTTTGTCCAAGGTGCGGGTACGTTTCATGAAAAGTGTCAGGTAATCATAGTCTTCCAAACCGTCCCGAATAGTTTCCCAGCGAATCGAATTCACAGGTCCTTCCTGACCCGGATAAATCAGTATACCATCTCCATTGACAGGGGTAATATCAGTTATTTTTTCAAAAGGATCAGACCCGGATGACCAGTTGTTGACATTCCAATACTGCATGCCGCTTATGCCCAATGCCCAGGATTGCCAGAACAGAATACGATGTTCGATAGCGGAAAAATCCAGAAAGAAATTACCATAAGGGCGGGGGGGCGTGTGATTGACATACCACCACACATCATCCCCTGCAGCAGTGCGTTCTAAAATATCGATGTTATGTGTGGTATCCAGTACCTGGGTATGTACAGACCAGATATCGAGCAGGTCGGGAATGAAAGGGCGCAATCCCATGGTACTGATGACAATGGGGATGTTGGGTGCGAGGTCTTTCCAATGCTGCATCCGCTCGAGAACGCGGTTCCATGCAGGTTCTTCTGGTTCATAGAAAAGTTGCGTGAATGCTTGTGATTGCAGGTGCTGTTCGCATACGAAAGCATCTGCTTCTTTGAGTTGTTCGGGGGTATCCAGTAATGTTGCAGGCACATAAAAAGAAGTTGCCCCTGCATTTTGCAGTGCTTTTAGGCGGACATTGAATTGGTCGAGTTCGCCTCTATAGTTGGCGGTTTCGCGGGGAAGTTGACAAAGTTCACGTAGTGTAACGCGGTGCTTGAGTGCGTTTTTCAGATAGCGTTGTGCCAATGTGTTGGGGTCACTATTTGTACGCCGTGCTTGTTCTGCAAGGGTGCGCATGGAGAATCCGAAATCTGTTTTCAGCGTGGGAGTTGCCGGCAAATCAAAATCATAGACCTTCGCTTCAATCCATAACTCCCAGGGGTCGTTATCGGCTGTCGAGATGGTAACGGGTCCGCGATAGGTACCTGCAGGAAGACCGGCGCGGGCATGTACAGTAATCCATATGGGCGAGGTTGCGCCTCCCCGGGCAGTAAAGGGAGTATGGGAAGGAAGTGCATCAGGAAACCATCCTGTCGG
>JAGLCZ010000171.1 GCA_023145975.1 Candidatus Hydrogenedentota bacterium
CCACTAGCGCACGTAATACGGTTAATGCGGCACTAAAATCAGGAGGAAGCGGCGAATTGAAAGACATGCGTTCCCCTGTGACAGGGTGTTCAAAACCAAGGCGTTCGGCATGCAGTGCCTGCCCCAGTAATTGCTGTAATATCTCTTTGGTCTCGGGAGGGATGGTCCAGCCCTGATAGCGGGTTTCACCATATACAGGATCGCCCAGCACTGGATGTCCTGCAAAGCGAAGATGTACTCGTATCTGATGGGTACGGCCCGTTTCCAGCTGCAATTTAACAAAACACGCCACACCAAAACGTTCGAGGGTCTCAAAATGGGTAACAGCCTTTTTCGCTCGAATACCCGTGACCGCCATACGAGAGGGATCGTTTAGGCTTCGTCCCATACCTGCGTTGATACATCCGTACTGTTCCTTAAACTCGCCTCTTGCCAAAGAAAGATACCGCCGATCAAAGGTATGCTCTGAAGCCTGACGTGCCAAATGAGCATAAGCACGAGGTGTCTTGGCTGCCACCATCACCCCGGATGTATCACGGTCAAGGCGATGAACAATACCGGGGCGCTTGGGATCTCCCCCACTCTGTAGGTACCCCTTACAGTGGTACAGCAACGCATTCACCAGTGTTCCCGTCTCATGCCCCGGTGCAGGATGAACAACCACTCCTGCCGCCTTGTTCACAACAACTAATTCCGCATCTTCATACAAAATTTCCAGCGGAAGATCTTCCGGCTGCGGTTCTGTTGGCGGCGGATCGGGCAAAACCACCCGAATATCATCATTTTCCTGGATAACACGAGAAGGTTTTGAGCATGGAATACCGTTGAGAAGTACATTGCCGTCTTTAATTATTTTCTTAAGAAAAGAACGGGTAGTATCCTCAACTGTCCCTGCCAGAAATACATCCAGGCGCAAACCATTTTCTGCTTCTGTTACTGTAGTCTCTATTCTTATAGGCATAATTTTTAACCACCGTTATCATAATGTATCTAAAAGATTATATTAAAAGTGCTTGGGAAAAACTGCGATAGCAACTTGTAGTGTGGTAGTATACCGCAAATTACCCCTTTAAAGTGGAGAATAATCACAATGCCGACCCATACCTTGTCCTGGAAAGAACATAAACTCATTATCATTGACCAGACACTATTGCCTGATACGGTGAAATACATTGAATTGACAACTGTACCAGCCGTGTGGGAAGCTATCAAAGTACTTCGTATACGCGGTGCACCGGCTATCGGTATTTGCGCAGCCTATGGCGTGGTGGTGGCAGCCTTGTGCGATAGTTCGCCAGAGGCTATAAGGAAGGCCATAGAGTATCTGGCAACTTCGCGACCCACAGCTGTAAATCTTTTCTATGCTCTTGAACGAATGAAGCGGGTATTGGAAAATTCCGATGCTGCTGCATCAGCCGATCAACTCCTGCTGTTGCTGGAAGCAGAAGCCAATCAGATTTTTGAGGAAGATGTAGTCATGTGCCGCACCCTCGGTGAACATGGTGCCACCTTGTTAAATGAGGGTAGTGGCGTACTGACCCACTGTAACGCAGGCGGATTAGCCACTTCAGGATACGGAACAGCACTGGCCCCCATGTATGTTGCCCACGAGCAGGGCCTATCCTTTAAGGTTTACGCTGATGAAACCCGTCCCCTGCTGCAGGGAGCACGGCTCACCGCGTGGGAACTTTCCCAGGCTGGCATTGATGTCACTTTGATTTGTGATAATATGGCAGCGCAAATTATGCGGGAACAGCGGATAGACTTGGTGATTGTAGGCGCCGATCGCATTGCGGCAAATGGCGATACAGCAAATAAAATCGGCACCTATGGCGTTGCAATGCTTGCCCGGGCGCACAATATTCCTTTCTATGTTGCTGCTCCATCAAGCACCTTTGACATGGCAACTCCCACTGGAGAATCTATACCCATTGAACAACGTGATCCCGACGAGGTAACCCACGTACAACAATGCAATATTGCTCCCAAAAATATTAACGTCTATAATCCAGCCTTTGATGTTACCCCCGCCGATCTAATTGCTGGATTCATCACTGACCGTGGCTTCCTTGCCCCTCCGTACACAAAAAGTATTACCGATAGTATCGG
>JAGLCZ010000172.1 GCA_023145975.1 Candidatus Hydrogenedentota bacterium
TGGCGTATTGCGTCGGTCAGAGTTTCTGCCGGCTTTGGAAATTTGTCTTCCCGTGTAGCCCCTCCCAAAATACTTTTCAAGATCAGTACATCCTTTTGAACCTGCGCATGAAAGCGGGAAATCTGTGCGGGATCCTTCATTTCTGAATCAATATACAACAGATCTCCGGATGCTGCATACACACGCTTTGAGTAAATACTCATATCTTGTTTCGCACCAGCCATAGATATCATGAAATGGGCATCTTCCACGACGAATACATTTCCATCCTCAGAGACACCTATTTCCTTGAGAAGATACCCGACCTTCTCACTGTTAAAATACAAACCATACCAGGACTGTCCCAGATAGGGTGTCATATCCATAGCTTCGCCTTCGGCCATTCCAAAACCCACGAGTACAATTGTCATGACAAGCCATTTCTTCATTCTGTTATTCCTCTTTAAGTTTCACTCATTCTAACGCAATCGACGAACGCATTTATAACATGACGCGCCCTCTTTTTACCAGTTAATATTTCTCAGTATCAAAAATGCTTGACCTTTACCGGAAATATGCTTATACTTTTGCTGATATACTCCAGTTTGTTATGAAATATGAGTTATGAATAAATACGATATCAATTTTATGGAGAACAGGTTATGCTCAAGGGACGAGGCGATGGGTGGGCAACACGATTCGGATTGATAATGGCAATGGCAGGCAACGCGGTCGGCTTGGGTAACTTCCTGCGCTTCCCCGGCAAAGCAGCACCTTTCGGGGGTGCTTTCATGGTACCGTATTTTATTACCCTTTTACTGGTCGGTATCCCTTTGGTGTGGATTGAGTGGACAATTGGGCGGCATGGCGGCGGCTATAATCATGGCAGCACTCCGGGGATGTTTCATCGTTTATGGTCTAATCGGATTTCCAAATATCTGGGTATCTTTGGAGTTCTTATACCTGCCATGGTCGGCATCTACTATATCTATATCGAATCCTGGTCACTGGGGTACGCTTGGCAAACTGCAACGGGAATGTATTGGGGAAAAACAACCAATACAGAAATGGGTGCCGTATTTAACAACTATCTTGGCAAAAGTGACTCCTTCTTTTCCTTCAGTCCACAGGCATACTTTTTCTTTCTCATCACTTTCGCTCTCAATATTTTCGTGTTCAGCCGCGGCATCTCCCGCGGCATTGAAATCGTGGCAAAATATTGCATGCCCACCTTGCTGGTACTGGGAACAATTCTAGCCATACGCGTAATAACCCTTCCCCCTATTGAGGGACGCACCATCAGCGATGGACTTGCCCAAATATGGCGCATAGACGATTGGTCTGTCCTGCTGAAATCAGATATATGGATAGCTGCAGCTGGACAAATATTTTTTACCTTAAGCGTTGGTTTGGGCATGGTTCATACCTATGCGAGTTATCTAAAAAAACACGAAGATATTACCATGAGCGGCTTGGCAGCCGGCGCCACCAATGAATTTGTAGAAGTTATCCTGGGAAGCACCATAGCGATTCCGGCAGCGGTACTGTTTTTCGGTGTAACCCAAACCCAGACCATTGCGTCAGAAGGAACATTTTCTTTAGGTTTTTTTGCGTTACCGGTTATCTTCCAGCAGATGCCCGGCGGTCAATTTTTTGGAACACTGTGGTTTGTATTACTCTTCCTCGCAGGCCTGACCTCATCAATGGCCATGTTCACGCCCTTATTGGTGTTTTTGGAGGATGAACTGCAGCTTACCCACCGACAGGCAGTAAAGTATGTAGGCATAGCCACTTTCTTTCTGATGCAGCCTGTTATCCTTTTTATGAATCATGGGCTACTGGATGAAATTGACTACTGGATGGGCGAATTTGGCCTGGTGCTCTTCATCGCAATTGAAACCGTATTATTCAGTTGGATCTACGGCATGGATAAGGGATGGAAGGAGATGCATCTCGGTGCCGATATGAAAATACCGCGTATTTTCTACTATATTATGAAATACGTTACCCCGGTGTTTACAGTCGGTCTGGTAGTCTGGTGGTTTTTTGACAGTTTATCCGACCGTATATTGATGACGGGCGTGGATGCCGATTCACGACCTTACCTTTGGCTGGCACGTATTATGATGCTGGGGATGGCTGCATTTCTAATCTGGGGTGTACACCATGCATGGAAGACGCACCCCAAATTCCTGGATGTCGCTGAAACCTCTGAGGAGAAAGAAACACCATGACCCCCTTATCCTGGATCTATATGGGAATAGTCTGGACGATAATTCTCACACTAAACGTATTCTGTTTCTATCACATCTTCAAGAAAAAGAAAGACGTAAGTGACGATACCGACGCGCAGGAATAATCACACCATCGAAATCAGTTAACCGCTTCCGCTTCCTCAATGACCGGTGTTTCTGTTTCAGGCGTATTTTCAGGAACATCCGACTCCGTAATAGGCGCTTCTGGCACTACCCCACCCCCTGCAATAATCGACTGTACCGCTTCAATAATAATCCGGGACGCCTGTGGATCCCGTTGTTCCCGATCATGCCAATTGGGATGTGTCAACAACGTAACCCCATACACCTGACGCACACTTTCGATACCAATCGCCGTTTCTTCCGAAGCAATACGTGCAAGCTCAATGGTGAACTTGGTACGACGCGGCTGCACCCACAGCACACGCTTCATAGGAGTATAGGCAATAAAAACGCCGCGTTTGTCGCGTGTGTAAATTTCATATTCCTGTTCACGTAACACCTGCTTCACAGCATGCCATGTTTCGTCAAAAGACGCATTTACTACCGTCTCGTCGCGTAATGCGAAACTGGACGTGTCCCGAGCGGCTCGGGCACATCCCGAACCAGCGGCACAAATAACAAGCGTCAAAACTATTGCAATCAAAGCGCAACGTTTCATAATGTTTTCTCCCTTAAATGTTGGTGAATTGTACCCGTTTCAGAAGCCGTCAATCAAGATACCGCGATCTCTAATCAGCCGACATATTATATTTGTCCAGACGATAACGCAAAGAACGGGGTGTAAGCCCGAGTAACTTTGCCGCCTTTTGCTGTGAATAGCGGCTTACTTTAAGTGCATTTCGGATACAATCCGACTCAATATCTGCCACCACTTGCTCAAGATCTATACCCTGTTCCTCTGAAATAGCAGGGGATGACAACGAAACTGATTGAATTTCTTTAATCTGCGGCGGCAGATCGTCAACCTCTATCTTTTCATTAACACTTAGTCCCAATGCACGCTCAAGAGTATTGCTTAATTCACGGATATTCCCCGGCCATAAATTATGCATCAAAATATATTCTGCCTCATCTGAAATTGCCTTGGCTGCACATCCCATATTTTTCGCATGCTTGTTGATCAAATACCGCGCCAACAACGGAATATCTTCGGAACGTTCACGTAATGGCGGCACCTGAATCGGTATGACATTAAGCCGGTAGAACAAGTCCTTTCGAAACGCTCCCTCCTCGACCATTCCAGAAAGATCGCGATTCGTTGCACTGATAACCCGTACATCCACAGCAGTGGAGGAAAGGCCGCCCACAGGCATCACACAATTATTGTCAAGAACCCGCAATAGTTTCACCTGAAGTATCGGGGGCATTTCTCCTATCTCATCCAAAAATATAGTGCCGCCGTTAGCAATAACAAACAACCCCTCTTTATCCTGGTTGGCGCCGGTAAACGCCCCTTTTTTGTAACCAAATAATTCGCTCTCAAGCAATGCTTCCGGAATTCCACCACAATTAATAGCCACAAAGGGTTTCTCACCCCTCGGACTTTGATTATGCAGTGCGCGGGCAACCAATTCCTTACCAACACCACTTTCCCCATGAATGGCTACTGTACTCGG
>JAGLCZ010000173.1 GCA_023145975.1 Candidatus Hydrogenedentota bacterium
CCTACGTGTCCGCCTGACTGTGGTTGCGTTTCGAGTTTAAACCTGCGCCAACGGGAATTTTTTCATCCCGGTAAAATGCGTTACAATGACGCGATTGCCCCAAACTTTCAGACCAAAAAGGAATGTAAATATGCAAAGAGGAATCTATCGAGATAGCATCATCATGGTATTGCTCTGTCTTTTATTGACTGGAACTGTCGTTTTCGGACAGCAGGAAACGGAGGAGTTGGCGGAGATATTACAACGGGAAATGGCGCGAAGCAAACCTGATTATGTGGTGTATGTGCCGAAAAGCATTGACGGTAGTACCTTCGACACGGGTAATGAACACTTTCTGGTTTTTGACGGACCGGATGGATCAATCATGGCCGTATGGACCCAGAGCAGTCATGAAGGTGCGGGCGATCATCGAATCATGTTTTCCCGTTCAGAGGATGAAGGCGTTACCTGGACAGAACCTTACCGAATTGTCGGTGCAGCGAAACCGAAGGAAGGGCTGCAATCCAGTTGGGGATTCCCCGTGATTTCCAAATCCGGCAGAATTTATGTCATGTGGAATCAGTATCAGGGAATCAAGGATTATCACCATCAGTTTACAGGAACTCTGGATGCCTGTTACTCCGATGATATGGGTAAGTCCTGGTCTGAACCGCAAACAGTGCCCATGAAACGGAGCCCCTACGATCACGCAGATGAGAAGTACCCGTTCAACTGGATTGTATGGCAAAGACCCATACTTGATTTGGAAGGAAAATGGTTTGTTGGATTCACCCGAACGGTCAGCCCCACGAAACGGACGCCGCCGCCGCCGGGCAATAAGTCCTGGACAGCATGTGAATCCGTGGTTGAATTTATGCGCTTCGAGAATATCGATGATCATCCTGAACCCAAGGATATCATTATCTCCAATTCTGCATTTGGCGATCAGGCGCTGCGTGTTCCCCATTACGACAAGCCCTCGTTGAGCATTGCCCAGGAGCCCAGTCTCGTGCGTCTTCCTGATAACCGTTTGTTTTGCACCCTACGCACTATGTCCGGATATATCTGGTATAGTGTCTCTGCTGATGATGGACGCACCTGGTGCAATCCCCGTCCGCTGCTGCGCCATGATTTTGGATTGCCCATTGAAGAACCGTTGTGCTGCTGCCCCATTTACGAGTATAGCGAGGGGCGTTATGTTTTGCTTCACCACAACAATGATGGTCATTTTGAAGGCAGCAAACGGGAAGAGACCAATAAGAACCGGCGACCTGCTTACATTGCCCTTGGTGAGTATCGCCCTAATGGGGAACAGCCCATCTGGTTTAGCAAATCAAAAGAGTTCATGGACAATGATGGCTCCCAAATTGGTCCCCTAAAGCGAATTGATATTGGCGTGTATCCCAGTGTTACCAAACGCAACGGGGAATTTGTTCTGTGGCATCCCGAACGTAAATTCTTCCTGTTGGGTAAAAAGATTACGGAGGACTGGTTAGCAGGACTGGGGATAAAGGCGGAATAACCAAAAACTAGCGGTCTGAACTATTAAAGGAAATACACATACGCTTTGGCCAATGAAACTATTTTGCCTGCAGCAAAAGGGATACTGAGCACAAGTAATCACTCAAAAGCGTAGATATGTCCGCGGTCTGTACTTATAAAGAGGCGGCCATTCGCCACGGCAAGACCATGGGCCGCTCCATCTACAGATGCTTCCCACAACAACTCTCCCGTAGAGGAGTCATAGGCCGTTACCTGATTGGTGCCCCCTGCAAACAGGGTATCGCCTGCAAGGATGAGAACATGACGCAGGTCACAGGGCACCTTCCATGGGAAACAATCGTCCTGTTTATCAGTAAGTTCTTCGATTTCTTTCTTCACGGATTTTATTTTCTTTAATAGTTCAGACCGCTTCTTCCTGATGCTGTCACTGCGGTCCTTCTT
>JAGLCZ010000174.1 GCA_023145975.1 Candidatus Hydrogenedentota bacterium
CGAGTCTTCTTCCATTCTGAATCATCGCTATCCATCTTTTCCAATTGCGTCGAATTATCCATATACCATGACTTCTCTGTAAAGTCTTTAGATTTAAGATATTCCAGATTCTTCCGAAGCACCTTCTTGCCTTCCTCGATTTTTCCTTCGTCACGTAACCGCATGGCAAACTCATTGCGTTCCACAGAAACCTGGTACACGACAGCCTCCATAACCTTTGGGTTCTCATCGGCAGTAATACGCGTTTGGGAATCAGCAGCGTTAACGGCCACTTTATCCTGAAGACGTTCCGTGGTGTTTGAAGCCAGATTCATATAGACAAGGTCAACCTGTGCAACAGGGGTCTGAGTCCCCACATTGCCGGATGTAAGTTCCACTTCAAGTAGAATATACTTGGTCTGACCACCATAAATCTGGTTGAGACCTGCATAAACGCGCTGTCCGGAAATACTGACCTCGCGACCAAGTGCACGTACGGGACGAACGCCGGGCTCACATACAATCGTTATTCCAACATTTTTCGCGACCACAGACAGCATATCCCCAAATTCGCGTTCGAAAGCAGACTTAAGGTCCTGCGCCTTTTCGGCAAACATGTGATTCCCGTCGCTTTTACGGGCAAGGGCTGCCATCAAATCTTCATTGTAATCGAGACCAAGACCGATTGTGGTTACCGAAACCCCTTCCTTGATTAAAGAAGCGCCCAATTCAGCCAGGTCGCCTGGAGAACTGGGACCCTCATTAGCCAATCCATCAGAAATAAGGATAATCCGGTTGACACGTTCCTCCCCAAGAAACTTGCGTACCTCAGCCGCACCTTTACTCACTCCGGCAAACAAAGCCGTATTACTCCCTGCCTTGAGGCTCCGAATGGCTTTGTGAATACTTTCTTGATCAGAAACTTTCGTTGCAGGCACCAGCACGGTCACCCGCGTATCATAAGCCACCACCGAGATAATATCATCCGGTCGAAGCCGATCAACAACCATAATGGCGGCTTCTTTCGCCTTGGCAAGTTTTTCGCCGCTCATAGATCCGGATCGATCCAGCACAATGGCTACATTTACAGGGGGACGCGCCGAAGCAGCCTCGTACTCAAAACCCGTCATGGCAACACGCACATACGCAGTCTGTTTTGTATTTGCCAACGCACTGCCGCTTCCCATAGCCACATCCAGTTCCACTTGCACACCCTGTGCGGACAGCATCCCGAAAGTTGCGGTCATCACCAACAACAACCCAACCCTTTTCCAGTTTCTGCACGATTCATTCTTCTTCATGGCATTCTCCTCAAGGCGATCTTACCGCCAGTTTTGTCGTCTATATTGTGACACTCCAATGTGCGTAATACAAAACGACGACTTGCTACCGTTCCGTTTCAACTTCTTCACCTGTAGAATAGCGTAAGAATGCAATCCAAGGGTCAGATTGACGCAAAAAGATTGTAAAAGGTTTGTAAACGGTGGAAAACCCCTTGGGATATAATATACACTCATTATATCATCTGGTATCTCGCAAGACGGCAAGGAACGCGGAGGTACTAAAGCGATAACTTTAGGTAGGTCGCGGATGATACAGGTCATTAACAGGAGTATAAATGGAAGATTTTCTAAAAATACTATGCTACTCATTTTTATCTGGAATCACAGTATTCCTCGGAGGATTGCTGTCAGCATTATTTGAAAAATATTTTAGAGCGGGAATTATCAAGGAAGAAATTATTCATACCTCTGTTGCTTTTGGGGGAGGAATAATATTTGCCGCTGTTGCTTTCGTTTTGGTTCCCAAAGGTATAAACGAATTGTCGCTTACCCCTATTGTACTAATATTTCTATCAGGATCACTTTCTTTCTTTTTTTTAGACAGGTACATAGAAAACAAAGGGGGAACAATTTCTCAATTATTAGCAATGCTGATGGATTTCATCCCGGAAGCTATTGCTTTAGGCGCAGTATTTGCTGTTGATCATAACTTAGGATTGTTGTTGGCAATCTTTATTGGTCTTCAAAATTTTCCAGAATCTTTTAATTCATATATAGATTTACGCAGTAGTGGATACACTTCAAAAACATGTTTACTTATCTTGTTCTTTTTAAGTTTTTCAGGGGTTTTCGCAGCAATTTCAGGAAATTTATTATTAAGTAGCATGCCACAACTTACAGCATCATTGATGTTATTTTCCAGTGGTGGAATACTTTATTTAATATTTCAGGATATTGCCCCCATGTCCAAATTACAGAAAAGTTGGTTTCCGGCACTTGGCGTAAATTTTGGTTTTCTTGTAGGGATGGTGGGTCAAAAGTTGTTGGGATAAAAGATACTGGATACAGTCACGATCGGCTGTCCCCGTTAGTACATTAATCCGCAGCCATAATGTTTGAGCATTAAAGAAATATCGTCGTATTTACTATGTCTAATCTAGGCACCGAACATAGGAAGACGCAATAGAAAGCCGCGTTCGCCCT
>JAGLCZ010000175.1 GCA_023145975.1 Candidatus Hydrogenedentota bacterium
GGAGTCAGTTTGCCTTGTAATCCGGGAAGAGCTATTGTTTCCAAATTTGCAGAGGATTGGCGATCTTCTTCACGAAATTGCGCCCAGACAGGAATTTCCCGTCCCCCTTGTTTGAGATAAGGCATTCGTACTCCGCGTAAGGCGGCATCTACGGTTTGCGCTATCATCAAGGGGCTTACTCCCGCCTGTCGCGCCAGTGGGTTATCAATATGTACCTGTATTTCCTGGCGGGTTTTGGCAATCTTTACTTCAATATCCTGAAGGGAATCTAGCGTTTTCATTCCTTCTGCCACAATATTTGCATAAGTTTCCAATGTTTTCATATTGTCGCCACGTAATATAATGTCTAATTCTCTTTTCGTTCCGGGATCTCCTACGTCAGCGGTAAAGAAATTCAAGGAACCACCGGGGACGAGGACAGGAAGTTTTTCAGATAAAATTTTCATTGCATCATCGGTTGTATAGGTGGGATTTTGACCTTTGGGGCCGTCCTCTTCCGTATAGAGATAAACGTGAATAGCTCCTCCCCTTCTCCCGTGATAAATGAGAAGTTTTTTTATGGCCAGTTCTTCACGCAGGGAATTAATAGCAGCTTCAATTTGGTTGAAAAGTTCTGTGGCGGCTTCGATGCTGTAGTTTGGATCCAGCGGGATTTCAATTGTGATTTCTCGCATATCTAATTTGGGTAAAGTCCGCATGCCCACGGATTGAAGCGGGTATTGAATTGTAAGGAGTACAACTACGGCAATAAAGAATAGGAAGGCAAGACGAAAATGGAGACACTGGCGCAGCAGTAGGGCATACACGTTAACTATAAACTCTACTATTCGGTGTGGGATCCCATGTTTTTGCGTGGAATCCTGAGTCTTCTTTTTCCGCTGCTTCCCTTTTCCTTTTAGTTGTTCCAGCCAACTCATAACAAGCGGTATAATGGTAAGCGCTACTACCAGACTGCCGCCCAAAGCAAAGATAAGAGGTCCGCCCAACTGTTCCATAAAAATAGACATTTGCCCCGTCTGCATATAAAACATAGGCAAAAATACTACCCAGGTTGTTATTGTAGAGGCAACAATTGCAAGGCTAACTTCATTTGCTCCCTTGATGACTGCGACTTTTATTGGAGCACCCAACGATCGGTGACGGAGAATATTTTCTACCACTACTATCGCATTATCAACAAGCATCCCAACGGCAATAATCATGGAAACCATGGTTATAATGTTCAGTGACATTCCCGAAAAAAACATGAATACCAAGGCAAAAACAAGAGATGTGGGGATGGAAAGTGCTACCAGTGCTGTCGGTAATAGGCGGTGCATAAAAATAAGCAATACAGCGATAGCCATTGCTCCACCGAAAAGCCCTTGCATCAGTAGATTTTTTAATGCTTTGACGATGAATTCAGATTGGTCAAATAATATAAGAGAAGTGCTGTTCTCGAAGATTGCCATCTTCTGGATTTTTTTTATTTCTTCCCGAACAGCGTTGCATGTACTTACTGTATTGGCTTGAGATTCTTTGGTAATTAGTATCACTAGACCGTCGGCACCATCCAGTGTGACCCGCATAGGATCTTCGCGGGCACTGTAGCGTACAGTGGCTACATTACGTAAGCGTAGGCTATTTGGACCGATGATAATATTTTCGATTTCCTTGATATTGTCATATTCCCCTTCGTAGCGAACATAGTATTTGCGTGTGTTGTCATTCAGTTCACCCAGAGAAATATTCATGCTGCCGTCTTGCATTTTTTGGAGGATGTCTGGCAGCGAAATACCTAATCCATTGAGGGTATCCTGCTCAAATTCAATTAATACCTCGCGTGGATGAGTCGGAGCATGAATTTCGACATTGGCAACACCTTCCAGTCTTCTTAAGCATGGTTCCGCGATGGTGCGCGTATAATGAGCAAACTCTTCACGATTATTATGACTGAACATACCGATGATCATGATGGGAAAAGAGTCCACATTAAAGCGCTGCATCATAACCCGGTCTACTTCAGTGGGAAGTTCGAGTTTCAGGCGTTCAATACGATCGCGTATTTCACCGGTCACAGTGGCCATGTTTGTTTCCAGATTGAACATCATGGCTACTTTGCAGTTATTACTTCCGGAAATCGTTTCAATCCGGGTTAACCCGGGAATGGTTCGAAATTCACCTTCAACAGGAATCGCAATTTGTTGTTCTACTTGTGCTGGTCCCGCACCGGGATAGGGGAAAATACACAATAGAAAAGGGGTTTCTGCACGGGGCAGAAAATTGAGGGGAAGACGATACCATGCAATACCACCTAACCCAAGCATGGTCAGAGCAATCATAATTACAGTGATTGGCCGGTGTATGGAAAAGCCGGGCAAGGAGAATTTCATGATCGGTCTTTCCCACCGAAAAGGTTATAGGCCATAGGAATGATGAAAAGGGTAAGTATTGTTGCCATAGTCAGACCGGATACTATGGTGAGTGCCATGGGTCTACGCATTTCAGCTCCCTCACCCGAGGCCAGCAACATGGGGGCAAGCCCGAGAACGGATGTTACTGTAGTCATAATAATAGGGCGCAGGCGTGTTTTTCCCGCTTCGACAATAGCATCGACCTTGGACATGCCGCGTGTGCGCAATTGGTTAATATAATCCACAAGAATAATTGCATCATTGACTACAATGCCTGTAAGGATGATTCCGCCTAGAAAAACCATTACACTGATATTCGTTCCCGTGATCAGTAGTGCGTAAATAACCCCAATGAAAGCAAGGGGAACCGCACACATAACTAATGCTGGCTGGATAATAGATTCAAATTGGCACGCCATTACCACATATACCAGAAAAAGTGCCAATAAAAGTGCAAATTGAAGACTCGTAAAAGCAGTGTCCAGTTCTCTACGTTGCCCTCCCTGTATATAATACATTTCAGGCGGCATGTTCAGCTTGCTTAGTTGGTCATCAATATCCCGTGATACTGATGCTAGATCACGTCCTTCCACATTCGCGGATACAATAGCGGTACGTCGTTGACTAATGCGTCTGATTTCACTGGGCCCTTCTTCTACACGTATCCGCGCCACATCCGCTAACGGAATAGGTGTTGGACCATCTGTTACCGAGAGGTTGCGAAGATCATCAATACCACGCAGCACTTGTTGATTTGCCCGAACCCGGATATCTACCCTATCGGCCCCGCGGCTGAAACGTGTTGCCACCTCTCCCTGGATTTCAGCACGCAGGCGTTTTGCCACCTGACCCGGTGAGAGGCCGCGGGCGGTTAAAAGGTCTCTGTCCATTTCTATGATAAGTTCTGGATAGCCCGGACGAATGCTAAGTTCGATATCAGTTAATCCTTTTATGCGACTCAACGTTTGTATGGCGGCTTGTCCAAAATGGCGTAGTTCATCCAGGGAATTACCTACGATTTGTATTTCGATGGCGCTGCGAAAACTGAATAAAGTCGGCATTGTAAATGCAATACTTTCATCTGTAGCAGCAATAAGGATTTTTTTGCGAAGGGATTCGATGACTTCGTCCTGTTGCATTTCCATTAGGTCGGGGGCTTTTAAAAGCACTGTAAATTCAGCTACATTCTCGCCGCGATCGGATTCCATGCTGCGTCGTTCGCGTCCTATTTCTACTGTGACAGTATCAACCTCAGGGGTCGTGCGTATGATTTCTTCAAATTTTCTCGCACGGGTTTCTGTTTCTTCCAAGCGTG
>JAGLCZ010000176.1 GCA_023145975.1 Candidatus Hydrogenedentota bacterium
TTAAACGGAGGCGTGGCATTTCCCTCCTTCATCATCTGAGTTGGCATCATCGTCCAAAGCCAACTTTGATAATCCCATTCATGCAGATCATAAGAAAGCTGCTGGTAATTATAAAAATTCTTACGGTGTCTTTTCTCTGCCAGACATAATGGCATATAGCGGACGTTTACTTCGATACCCGCTTCTTCCAACAAGTCCATGGCCGCTGTCAACCCGGGCATAATCTCAGAATACTTTGCCACCGTATCCGTGCGTCGGTGTCCGGTAACCTGATCGTTAAAGGGGTTAAAAGCAATATAATTCATCGCCAACGCCCCGTATTCTATTGCCTTCTCCGCTATCTCTTTAATGACAGGAACCACCGGTTTACTCATGGTGCAGTTTATACGGAATGGAAACTTCTCCGCCTGCATCTGCTTAAGTGCCGCTGTGATTTTATTGTAAGCACCTTTTACACCCACAACCTCGTCGTGAGTATCACCTATTCCGTGAAGACTGACCAGAAAATCACGTAATCCTGCATCACGATAGCGAGCAATAGAACCCGGCTTGGCAAGAAGCAACCCATTAGTAATCAAGGTAGGATAAAGTCCAATATCCCGACAATGGGTAATAAGTGCAAGTATATCCTTATGAACCGTTGGTTCCCCACCCTGAATATCCACAGCCGTATTCCCATAAAAATTACGCAAGGTATCCGCAATATGACAAGACTTCTCAAGAGACATAAATGCATGTTCCGGATGCTTGTGATCTTCTATGCGATTTATGAAATAACAAAAATAACAACGCTGATTGCAAGTCTGACCAAGCCATATTACACCGCGTTTCGTTAAAATACGATTGTTTGTTTTAACAGCTATATTTTTCTGTTCAGAATTCATGTAGTGCTTCCTTTATTAACAACACCCTATCATAAAAAATTGTTATTCCGATTTAGGAGGTGTTATCCGGATTGTTCCTGAGAAGTATAAATGCCTGCCCGCAGTGAATTGCAAACGTCCAACATCAGAAGGATGCAATGCCTGTAAAACGCGGCTACTTTCCCGCAATGAAGTATTTATGGCAGTCATACGCACTTGCGGGCATTCATCATCGACACTCATTGTAATGGATGGAAGGGTTCCACTTAAAGATGTAATTGATCGACCCGGTGCATAACTTTGATTACAATGCTTCCAATTAGGAACTTCGGAGTCATACTCGGGAAACTCTCCCTGCTCATGATCAGTTTTCCACTGCGTATATTCCGCAGGCAAAACCACTGTACTGTGGTACTCCTGCACAGTCAGGGCATCTGTTGTCACAAGCCAGATGCGCAATTGAATTCCACTTTCCGCCTCCAACACTTCCCACTCCTGAGAAAAAGGGAACCTGCGTGATTCACCCACAAAGCGAATCCCCCCGGGGATGGGTGTGATGCTGCGCCATTGCAGACTTTGACTGTCGTTCCAAAGATGTTCTATAAGCAAGGAGGTGTACACGTGCAAGTAGGATGTTATCTCCTGATCATCCCAAAGTAATCGAATACACCCAGACTCAAAACGAGCCGTCACCCGACCACTGCGAATAGTCCGACTCGAAAAAACATGTTCCTCTATACGTGCTGCAGGTATTGTCGGATCGACTTCGATTTCCACCAAATCATGCCGTCCCGCCGAAAACACACAGTCATGATCAGGAAAATGCGCCTGCACACATAATACCCGGCTGTAATTTGCGTACTCCGTATTTGCCCAGAATAAAGAAAAACGTGAACTGCCCTCTTGCAAACGAAACATCAGCGGCGGCATAACAGACCCCGCCTCTGGCAATACCGCAGTCTCCGTTGATTTTGCTTCCGGGGCAACTACCACACTCCAGTTTGTATCCGTAGGTTCAATGTCAGGGAATCCACCTGTCAAATCACCGTATAACCATCTTGTATACGCAACAGGAATCTGGAAATTAATGGCAATATTGGTCACTGGACACTCCCGCTCACACACCATCGCAATACGCCATAGTAACCGTCCAGACTCAAAGGAAAGCTCCCAAATCAATTGGATGGGCAACCGTGCCATACTACCCGTTGCACTGCAGCCGTTATTATTTCTATCTGAAACCTCCCATTCCGCATCGGTACTGCTATGCTCCTGCCCCAAAGAAGTAAGGTGTACCCTGAAACCGGTGGAAGCGCTAATCTCCTCCTGCTCATGAAACAGTGTAATACGCCCGTCACACTGTATTGCTTCCTCCGCACCATCACGAAATGTATGTATCCCCTTTTCCCGACCTACCTGACGTAAATAGTAAATAATCGTCTTCTGTGCTGTATCACGCTGCATCATTTTTCCATTGTCCAGCAACACCACACGTTCACAAAGCGTATTAATTGTTCCAAGATCGTGAGATACGAAAACTATTGTTTTTCCCTGCTCCCGAAGTTCACCGATTTTTCGACGACACTTTCGCTGAAACTCTTCGTCCCCTACTGCTAACACCTCATCGGCAAGAAATATATCGGGATTAACAAAAGCAGCAACAGAAAAACCGATGCGCACGTACATACCGCTGCTATAGGTCTCCACAGGCTGATCTATAAAATCGGCTATGCCAGAAAACCTGACAATCTCATCATAAACAGCATCCACCTGTGCGTGACGCATTCCAAGCAATCCCGCATTCAAGTAGATATTTTCCCGACCTGTGAGTACAGGACTAAATCCCGCACCCAGTTCCAGTAGTGATGCCACCCGTCCCTGAACTTTAACCAAACCAGACGTCGGCAAAGTTACTCCAGCGATAATGCTTAACAACGTACTTTTTCCGGAACCATTTCGTCCGATAATCCCAAGAGACTCCCCCGCTTCAACGGAAAGAGAGATATCACGCAATGCGGCAAATTTCTCTTCCTTATGCCCGCGAATCCAATCTGTGAACCCGCCCTTCCCCCGCAAATCACGAAATCCGCGACGGGCAGGAAATTCTTTGCTGATATTCTGTATCTCAATAATGGGACTCATAATTGATCCGCCATAGTCGCAGCATGACGTCTAAACAGAACAGCACCGACTATCACTGCCAATAAAGCACATACTACAGGCCAAATCAATAACGTGATATCCGGAATTCGTTGTTCAAACAAAATCTGGCGGTACGCGGTAAGAAGCCCTGCCATAGGATTGGCCATATAGACATACGGTGCCCATACCGGCAGGCGATCACTATACACTAACTTCAATGGATAAAAGACAGGGGAAGCGTAGAAACCAAAAAGCAGCAGAACATTAACAAGATTACCAACATCCCGAAAATAGGTATGCCCGCATGATAAAAACAAAGCTATTCCCAGGGTTAATGAAAATTGAACAGCAAAAAGTAATGGAAAATATAGCAGACTGAAGCCGATGCGCCCGCCCAGAAAAAGATGCGCCACAATAAGCATAAGGAATCCAATTCCCAATTGAACCAATGGCATGCAGCAGGTAGCAATGGGAATGACTTCACGTGTAAAACGAACTTTTTTAACCAAATTTTTATTCACGACAATAGACGTAGTCGCTGTCGCCAGCGATACAGAAAAGCATTGCCAAAAGATAAGACCGCACAGGAGCATTACCACAAAAGGCGGACCCGATGCGGCATTAGCAAGGGCGGCACGATCTGCCAACACAAAAGAAAAAACGAAGGTAAGTATCAATGTAAATGCCAACGGCTCGACCACTGCCCAAAGAAACCCCATTGCAGCATAACGATAGCGCACACGTAAATCTTTCCAAACAAGATCGAAAAGCAACTGACGCGCTTTAATCAAATCAGGGATGATGCGCCCTATTTGACGCTCATCCCGGCTATCATAGGTTGTAAAACTCATTAGGGGTATGGTATCACTATTTCCGTGGACATGCAAAGTAGAAACTGGGAATTTCTGAAAATATCAGTGTTCTTATTGCTGTGGTGCCTGCTGTTGCTTCTGTGTACGAGTAGCACCTAAAATGCCGCCGCCAACACGAAATATCGACATAAACATCTGACGAGGCGTATCCAGAAGCTTAAAAGCTTCGCCAGTCATTTCCGCAGCACCACTAACAAGAGTCACCCCAATCGGCGGTAAGCCAGCCAACTCACCACTGGGTTGAAAAGTCGGACCCGTCAAATGAAAGCCCAACTCTATATTCTGCTGTGTCATCCTAAATCCCTGCACATTAAAATAATCCATCAAAAGCGGTATCTGCTCTGCCATATCCGGCGTAATCGCAACCTTTATATTGTAATCAAGATCGCCTTCCATTACCCAAACACCATCCCCTGTAATACGCATTCCCTCTGAATCGATAACCAATCCAGTCATATCAATCTTATCGCCTTCGATCAATATAGCAGATGAAACCTCGTTGAATTTCAGTGCATCAGGATGCAATGTTATGAAACTGCTTCCCAAAGTATCCGCCAGCATAAAAGCCAATTCTTCCGGTATAAAATGACCATTTGCAACGCTAAATTTTCCATCAGCATGCATGGTTGTTCGTGGATCATCACGATCGACGACATATGTCATATTTCCTGTAATATCACCTGCCAGTATTTCCGGTAACTCCAGGTGCCGTATCAGGTAGGTGGCGGGTATTGAATCCCAAGAGGCATCCAGCTGCATCGTATTCTCCGCTTTTTGGTGGAGATAGGTACCCTCCAGCTGACCACTTCCGACGTCAGCACGATAAAATTTAAACCCTGTTTCTTTATCATTACTGTACAATTCTGCCTCAAAATTATTCCCCTCCCACGGCGGCACGGAAATTTTATCAGCAGAAAACGTATACGTCCAAGTCTGTAACGATTCCGATTCCTGATCCGAATCCCGTTCTGCTTCCTTTTTTTCTTCGTACTCATCCGACGGTCCAATCGGCAAAATCCAGTTATCTGCAAAGGGAGGCACGTGTGCCTCTGCAACATGGAGCACCAAGTCTGCAGTCCGCTCTTCCCCTTCAATGTCAGTCAAGGTAACCAATACTTCTGCGTCACGGCAGATCAGCGGATTTTCACCCCCATCAGGAAGAAAGGAAACATAGTCAAAATGTCCCCCTATTTTGGCGATTTTATCTCCAAGCTTTCCATCAATGATATTGGATTCATAATACCCATCGCGACAAATCTCACCGCGAGCAGTATAAGGAATCTGAATACATTTTCCGGCACTATTCACCTCAAGATGAGGCAGCTCTACACGAATGCGTTTTTGCTGAAATTTACCGGCACTATAAACAAAATCCAAGTCTGCAAGAATTTGTGTATCTTCAATGGAGGCTTCTCCCTGAACTTGAAGCGTTTTCCCAGGCACAAGATCAACAGCCAGGTTATGGATGGAAGCGCCCACGCCTACAGGCTTTTTCAACCACCATTCAAACGCTACCATTCCTCGCGTTATATCGGCATTTGCCTGGAGTTTCAAGTGACCATCCAAGCCTAAACTACCACGACCACGAACGGAAATATCACCACCCAAGCAAAGATCATTAACGAGATCATAGAGTGGAGTCTTCTCAATTTCGGTCAATGTCCCATTAATATCAAAAACAACATCACTATCGGAAATTTTATATGATACAGTACCTGACCATGGTTTTTCCGATATGGCAGCTGTTATAGGACGAAGCAGGAACTGTTCTCCATCAAAAGACACCGTGCCGGCAAGATCAACCACCTCGATCCCTAATGGAGGTACGATAACTGTACCCGCAACAAGATTTGCTGTTCCTGCAGGTAATTTGGAAAAATCATCCCATACTACCTGTATCTGCTCAATGCGCATCTGTCCTTCCGGGTGTTTCTTGTCGGTCGGTACCCATGCCACAGTTAATTCAGGTACAGAAATGCGCCCTTCAACTTTTGGTTTTTCAAGGGAACCCTGTGCTCGAACTGTAACCAGGGACGCAGGAGATACTACAACATCCATCTTTCCCTGTTGTGCCACCTGTTCAGGTATAAAACCAGTAAGTAGTTTATTGACTGGAATATCGGAAATATCGGCTTCAATATCCAGAAATACAGGGGTCTCCGAAAACTCAATACTTCCCATCGCGGTTGCAGAAAAAAAATTGCTGCCTATCGATGTTCGGCATAAATGTAATTGCTTCGCGAGAACATCCCACATCAATGCAGCATCTATTGTTCCAGAAACAGGTTCATTGATGACGGGAATACCAGATACTTCCGGGATTTCTATGTCATTAATCTCTACTTCCAATTCTGCCATAAGCTGTTTGTTGATCATTCCAAAGGTATGCAAACTCGCCGAAAAATTTCCGGAAACCTGTTCAGAAAATGCAACAAACGGCGCCAAATGGGCAGGGGTAATAGAATTTGCATCCAGGGTGGCATCAATCATATTAGGCGAACGATATACGCCATCAACCGTTATGGTACTTTCCTTTCCTTCAGCGGTCCACCTGCTCGAAGCGGTAACTTGCATTTTAGAAAATTCAGTATCTTTTGAAACCGTAAACTCAATATTTTCCAAAATAACAGGCGGCTTGTCTTCTCCCATTCTACATTCAACACTACAATTTGTCCCTTGAAAAATAATAGAAGGTATTTTAGCAATCAATAAATCAATGCCAGCAACACCATATCCCCCTTCGTCCCGATTTAGTTCCCCCGCATCTTCTGGTATATCAATGATGAGGTGAGCGCCGCTAACCTCGGCTTTCCCTATAGCCGAATGCCCTCGAAATAATTCTGACAACGATAGCGTTAAATCCAGTGCATCCGCTGTAAGGAGAATATGCCCGAAACCAGGGAGAGGCATATCAAAACGCAGTCCTTGAATAGAGAGACCACGCACCCCTTTCGTATGCAGCGTATCAAAACCAAAATCAACACCAATACGTGCACGCAATGCACTCGCTGATAAAGAACGCATGTGCTCTATTCGGTATTTCAAAAATAGAGTACCCACAGCCAGTACCACTACCAACAAAAAAACAATGGCAAGCGTGACGGGTATTAACAGGCGCTTCCTGATCCTTATCGAATTTGTGGCATTATTTTGCAGCGGTTCCGTTCTCCACTTCATTCGCACTATTGACCGCCCAAGCCAGCTCCTTTGCCGCGATAATCTGTTCGCGCAATGAATTCGTAAATTCCGGATTATCTCGCATATACTGACGGGTTTTTTCACGTCCCTGACCTAAGTTTTCCTCCTTATAGGAAAACCATGCACCACTCTTTTGAATCAGTTTTTCCTCTACTGCCAAATCCAAAATATCACCTTCATAACTTATCCCCTGATTAAACAAAATATCAAACTCTGCCTGTTTAAAGGGAGCACTCACTTTATTTTTAACCACTTTCACCCGAACCCGGTTACCCACATTTTCTTCCCGGTCTTTTAACGCACCGATACGACGAATATCTAAACGCATACTGGAATAAAATTTTAGTGCACGTCCACCGGTGGTAGTTTCCGGACTACCAAACATCACTCCAATTTTCTCTCGAATCTGATTAATAAAGACAACCAACGTATTGGAACGACTGATGATAGATGTAAGTTTTCGAAGTGCCTGCGACATCAACCGTGCCTGCAGCCCCATGTGGGAATCACCCATCTCGCCTGCAACCTCCGCCTTCGGCACCATCGCTGCTACGGAATCCACAACAATGATATCAACTGCATTGCTGCGCACTAGACTCTCACATATCTCCAATGCCTGTTCTGCCGTATCAGGCTGAGAAACAAGCAGATTATCAATATCAACACCAATCTTCTGCGAAAAAGTCGGGTCCAAAGCATGCTCGGCATCTATATAACAAGCTATGCCGCCAGCACGTTGCGCACTCGCAACAGCATGTAACGCAAGCGTAGTTTTTCCTGAAGATTCAGGACCAAAAATCTCAATGACACGCCCCCGGGGAAACCCCCCTATACCCGTGGCAATATCAAGGGAAAGGCTTCCGGACGAAATTACCGAAATCCCTTCAGTAAAAGAATCGTCCCCAAGACGCACCATCGTACCCCGTCCGAATTGTTTATCTAATTGCGCCAAAGCAATATCCAGCGCCTTTACTTTTCCCTTGTTATCAACATTCGCTGCCATCGTATTTCTCCTTCATTGGTATACTGAAAATTTTTTCACATATCCATAGTGTGACAGATTCTTTCGACAATGTCAACTTCCATACCCACAACAATCGCAACTATTGACAGCTTACCGAACAGACGAGTACAATACCACACAATGAAATCACATAATAGTATTAATTTTTCTGTGCTGGGCGGCGGCGGCGAAGTAGGTGCAAATTGTTTTCAGCTATCGTGCAACGGCTATCGCATCCTATTGGATTGCGGCACACACCCTAAAAAAGACGGTTTGGAATGCCTTCCTTCGCTTGATTTGATAAACCGTCCCCCAGACGCATATTTTGTTTCCCACGGCCATGTGGACCATTGCGGGGCACTCCCCTATCTCTGCAAACAGTTCGCCGGCTTGCGGGGGTATACGACTGTACCCAGTGCAAGTATCATCGAGCGTATGCTGCATAACAGCGTTGTAGTAATGGAAATGCTGGCCAAAGAACGCGGTATTGAAGGATACCCGCTGTTTGACCACTATGACGTGGGATATACCATGCGTTTTCTCGAAACACGAAAATTTAATGAACCTTTCTCTTTTTGTGAGGGCTTTGATGCACAAGCGGAATTCATCCCTGCAGGACATGTATTGGGAAGCACCAGTATCCTATTAAGACTTCCTGGACATACCATTTTGTATACAGGTGATATATCACAAACGCGCCAATATCTTATTGGCGGCTGTGCATCTCCCGGGAAAGATATTAAGATAGACACGTTAATCATCGAATCTACACTGGGCGCCACGAACGATGAAAACAACGGTACCTATGACGATGAGATTCACCGCCTTGCCACTGCCATCAGAAATGTTCTCAACGGTGGCGGTTGCGCTTTGATACCCAGTTTTGCATTGGGACGCACCCAGGAAATAGTAAATATCATTGCGCAATTACAAGAAGAAGGGGAACTCCCCTTTACCCCGATTTACACCGTTGGTCTTGGACGGGCTGTTTATGAAATATATAATAAATTCTCCGAATACCTGCATCCGGAGGCTACCTTTCGTCCTCTTTCACGGTTCGAGCGTTTAGGCAATGTGTGGGATCAATCAGTAGTACAAAATTTACTGCGCCGTCCTTCTGTAATCGTTGCCACCTCAGGAATGATGACCCAAAATACACCTTCTGCATTACTGGCAGAAACCATGGTAAAAAGTTCGCATCACGGCATCTTCTTTGTCGGCTACCTGGATCCGGATACACTGGGATATAAACTGCTGAATGCAACACCGGGCACAGCACTCCAATTCGAATCCAGTCATCCGCCAGTAGAAGTAACGTTAGAAAATATAGCACAGTATCGTTTCAGTGCACACGCATCCCGAAGCCAACTGGCATCCGTGATTCAGCAGATCAAACCCAAGAATATCATTTATGTTCACGGTGATCCTGATGCATTAGACTGGATGCAGGAAAATACTAACAATGGCGCAACTACCTTTGCACCAGTTGCAGGTCAAACCGTAACAATAGAAATATAGACTATGGCTTCCAAACATAATAAAATCACACAAAACCTCACCTACTTTTCCATCCTATTGTTTTTTAAGATATTCTCCTTTCTCCCCCTTTCTATCAGTCGTAAATTAGCAACCGTATTTGCAAGCATTGCCTACCACACCGTTCCCCGCATTAAAAAAATAGGCATGGCCAACCTGGATATTGCGTATGGCGATGAATTGGACTATGCAGAAAAAGAACAGATTCTACGCGGTTCCGTAAAAAACCTTGCTACGGTCGCTGTAGAATTCCCCAAAATGCCAACCCTTGCGAACAAGGAAGGGGCAACACATGTAACCATAAAAGGTAAGGAAAATATACCCACATCAACAGGTTCTGTATTTATCGGTTCACACTTTAGCAACTGGGAATTGGTCATGCCGCTAGGATCATACCTGGGGCTGCATATCATTATCATTGTGCGGCAGTTTGACGACCGGCGTATGGATGCCCTCGTTGATGGCATACGACGTGCCAGCGGCGTCAAAACAGTACCGAAAGATGCCGCTATGAAACCATTACTATCTAAACTTCGGGAAGGCTGGCATACAGGAATACTCGCCGACCAGAATCCGCGAAAAAATGCTGTCCCTGTGACGTTCTTTGGTGCACCTACATGGGCTACTATCGGTCCGGCACTTATCGCCATGCGTACTGAAACCCCCATGATCCCTGTATTTATGACGCGCAGCAAAGACGGAAGTTATACGATGGAAATTTCCCCGGCAATCCCCCTTGAAAACTCCGGTGACACCCACACTGATTTGCAAACGAATACACAAAGATGTCAAGATGCGCTGGAGGCGATAATTCGCAAACATCCGGAGCAGTGGCTCTGGTTTCATCGACGTTGGAAAAAACGAGATCAGCTTGAACAGGAATGGGCAGAACGCCTTGCGCAAAGAAAAGCTGACGCTACCCCTGATACATCAGGCACACGTGAACAGGAGTAACACCTGCAATGCTTTCCATAGGAACATGTGTTCTCGGCAATAAACCGCGTATAGCATTGGCTCTTCGCGATGATATACCCCGTAGTAATGCCGAAGTACACCTCGGGACGGGCATAGATATGATCGAAATGCGTGTAGACCAATTTCGCAGTACCGAGGTATCCCATGTTATTTCACATCTGCACCAGTTTACCGGCATCCCCTGTATTGGAACCATACGTTCTCAACAAGAAGGCGGCAGCTGGAAAGAGGATGAACCAGCTAGACGTACACTCTATCAGCAAATCATCCCACATGTTCAGGCAATAGATATAGAAATCAACGCAGACACGATTAATCATGAAAGTATCCACACCGCAAAGAAGAAGGGGGTATGCACTATAGGATCCTTTCATGACTTTGATAAAACACCGAGTACCGATGCACTGGAAGTCATTCTTGAAAAAGGAAAACATCTTAAGGTAGATATTGTTAAAATTGCCGCCCAATGTGCAAATCCAGGTGATCTGCGAACGCTGACACAATTCCTGATTGACCATGAAGAAGAAGCACTAATCGTCATTGGTATGGGCAAAGCGGGAGCTCCAAGCCGCATCCTCTTCCCTTTTCTAGGCTCTTTAATCACCTATACATTTTTAGGGAAACCAAGTGCACCGGGGCAATTTAATTGTGAAGAAACTATCCAATATCTTAACGGGCTTTCTACCTGATAAGCTCTTCGAAACCAACTGGGAACCTGCCATTGGATTTATTTCTTGCTCATCACTTCCCTGTATGATAAAATATTCCGAGAATAATAACTAAATAAGGTTTATAAAATGAAATATAGCATTACCATCTTCCTTCTTATTGCTCTTTCTATTACGTTTAGTGCATGCCAGAAACCAGAACC
>JAGLCZ010000177.1 GCA_023145975.1 Candidatus Hydrogenedentota bacterium
GTGCATATGGAGACCATGCACGCTATCGATCATCCGAATGTGCGGGTAAATTTCGATACGGGCAACATTACTTATTATAATGAGGATACAGACGCAGTTAGTGAATTGAAGGTGTGTCTTGATTATGTTGCCACGGTGGAAGTGAAAGACCATAACGCTGTATTGGAATCGTGGTTTTTCCCGGCACTGGGCGAAGCTAAGGTTGATTTTTCAGCCTTTTTTAAGGTGTTGCGGGAACATGGGTATACGGGTCCGGTAACTCTTGAAGTGGAAGGTATCAAAGGGATCGAGTGGAGTGTCGCGGATCGAAAGAAGGCGTTGGAAGATTCGGTTGCCTACCTGCGCAGTATAACGTCATTCAAGTAAAACGTGTTGTTTACCGGGAGAAATCACAGGCATGATGGAAACGAACAGTAGTTTACAGGGTCCTGATTACGCAATGATTATCGGGTATTTTGTGTTGATGTTGGGCATTGGCCTATATTTTTATAAGCACATGCGCGGGATTAAAGATTATTTCAGCGGAGGAAATAACATTCCCTGGTGGCTGAGCGGCGTATCCTTCTACATGAGCAGTTTTAGTGCATTTGCGTTTATTTCCTATTCTGCCCTGTGCTATCAATTCGGTTGGGTGGGCATTACCCTGTTGTGGGTTGCCGTGCCTGCCACTTTATTCAGCACGCTATTTCTTGCACGAAAATGGCGACGTGCGCGCATAGACAGTCCCGTGGAATATCTGGAACTACGCTATAGCCCGTTGTTGCGGCAACTGTTTACCTGGCAGGGCATACCGGTAAAAATTATTGACGATGGTTTGAAGCTGGTGGCCATTGGAACAATTCTCAAAGTAGTGACCGGATTTGATATGACGATCAGTATGGCTTGTGCAGGGGGTATCATTCTGCTCTATACGTTTATGGGCGGTTTATGGGCGGTGGCAGTAACCGATTTTGTACAGTTTGTCGTATTAACCGTCGCCATTGTCATTATGTTTCCGCTGGCTTTTTATCGTGCAGGCGGATTTATGACGGTTTTCAACGAAGCGCCTGCAAGTTTCTTGAAAATGACCACCCCGGAATATGGGTGGGGCTACGTAATATTTCTTGTCGTTATGTACAGTTTAGCCTGGAGCAGCATTAACTGGTCGCTTATTCAGCGGTACTACTGTGTTCCCCGCGAGCGCGATGCCATCAAGGTCGGCCTGACTGTAATCGTACTCTATATCATTGGGCCGCCATTGATGTTTTTGCCTGCCATGGCAGCCACACGTATTCTGCCCCCCCTGCTTGATGCGGGTGAGGTGTATCCCCGCTTATGTGCTGCGCTGCTGCCGGCAGGTATGTTAGGGCTGGTGGTGGCCGCCATGTTCGCGGCGACCATGTCTATGCTCAGCAGTGATTACAATGTAAGCGCGAATGTGCTCACCAATGATGTTTACCGGCGTCTGTTCAGACCTACCGCTTCGGATCGGGAACTGGTATTGGTCGGGCGAATTACCACCTTGTTGGTGGGGATTTTGGCATTGGCTGCGGCACTGGTGATGGCACGCGGGAAAGGGGAAGATTTATTTGGTAAGATGATAAGTCTTTTTAGTGTTGCCACTGCCCCGGTTGCAATTCCAATGATCCTTGGTTTGCTTTCCAAAAAATTTACAGCCCGGAGCGCACTTTGGGGATTTTTGGGTGGTACGGCAATAGGAATTTCACTTTTTGCGATATCTCAGATTAAAGAACCTATGGCGTTCTATCGCTTCGAGTGGATTCCGAAGTCCAGTGA
>JAGLCZ010000178.1 GCA_023145975.1 Candidatus Hydrogenedentota bacterium
TGCCGTTATATTTGCTGTATTCGCTGTCCTTCGAAACTCCCGGCACCTTGTAATGTCCAAAAGCAGTGGCACGTTCATAGTATTCCTGAGTCTTGTAAACACCCATTCCCCCTTCGATAGCAGGGAGGGGTTTACTCATCTGATAACTGAAGATGCCCATATCTCCCCAGGAACCCATGTAGGTATCTTTTAGTTTAGCACCATGCGCATGGGCAGCATCCTCAAGTACAATCAACCCTTTCTCTTTTGCCCAGTCGCATATCTCATCCATATCACAGGGCAGACCAATCCAATGGACAGGAAGTACTGCTTTGGTATTGGGAGTCAACCGTTTTTTCGCATCCTCTAAATCAAAGTTCAGTGTTCGCGGATTGATATCCACAAATACCGGTACCAATCCAAAAAGACGCATGGGTACAATGGTTGCAAAAAATGTATAACTGGGCACCATAATCTCACTGCCCGGGGGCAGGTTCAACGCAAAGAACATCGCTGCCAACGCGCTGGTACCATTGCAGTGTGCCTTGGCATAGGGTACGCCGAAATGTTCCCGCCAATCTGCTTCCAGATCATCAATAGGACGATAATTCGGGCTGCGCAGCAATTCGAGTATGGCCTGTTCTTCTGTTTCCCCGTAGCGCGGCCAATGCCAGGCATCCGCATCCGGAACAGGAACAGCAGCGGTCCCGCCATGGAGTGCAAGTTTTTCAACCGCACCCCGTGCACGTTGCTGAGCGGTTAGAACCAGTCCCGCTGCCGCTACTCCCGTAGTCTTCAAAAAACTGCGCCGGCTCGTTAAATCGTCTGCAAATTTTCCGGACTCATGATTCATGACCTGCATCTCCCTGGAAGTTGAAAATACTTTTTCACCAACATTATTTGAAGGTACAACGGCTTTCTTAGCAGTCTCTATGATACCGCTTATTGATATAGTGGTCAAGCCCAGCCGCAACGAAAATTTCAGCATCTCTTTCTGTATGTGCTAGGCTATGAGAAATAAGGCGGAACTTGTAAAGGATAATCAAAGCTATGAACCGTATTATACCCGTTGTCGTACTTGTATTTATCGGACTTATCTTTCATGGATGTCCTGCGGAAACGAAAGAAGTAAACCCGCTCCTGAGTGATACCTGGGAAGCCATCGACATGCTTGGGCGATCTGTCAGTGTTCATGATCAAACCGGTTCGCACCGTGAAAACCGTACCATTGGTTTATTCTATTTTCTATGGATGGGATCGCATGTAAACGGGGGACCCTACGATGTCTCGAATATTCTGGCAGACCACCCCGAAGCGGTTCAGGACGCGGAACATCCTGCCTGGGGGCCTATGCACGCCATGCATCACTGGGGAGAACCGCTCTTCGGCTATTACAATTCTGATGATCCGTGGGTGTTACAACGTCATGCACGCATGTTGGCAGATGCCCTTGTAGACGTGATTATATTTGATGTTACCAACCGCTTTACCTATCGAGATTACTATATGCCCCTGTGCAAAGCATTTTCAGAAGTACGCCGACAGGGTACCCCTGCACCACAGATTGCATTCCTCTGTCCCTTCTGGGATCCAAAGTCAACGGCAGCAGAACTCTATCGTGATCTGTATGAACCGGGTTTATACCGTGACCTTTGGTTCCAATGGGAAGGGAAACCCCTGATTATGGCAGACCCCGATCAAGTGGATGATGAATTAAAAAACTTTTTTACTTTCCGTAAACCCATGCCCTCTTATTTCACGGGTCCTGACGGCCCTGACCAATGGGGATGGCTCGAAGTATATCCGCAGCATATTTTCAAGAACAGTCGCGGCGAAGCAGAACAGATGACTGTAGGGGTGGCACAAAATGCCGTGGAAGGACGACTGGGTGCACTTTCGGAAGAAGGGGCGCAGGGGCGCAGCTTTCATGATGGACAGTGGGATACCCGTCCCGATGCCGTCCGGTACGGATTTAACTTTATGGAGCAGTGGTCCCGTGCGCTCGAAGTGGATCCAAAATTTCTATTTATTACGGGGTGGAACGAATGGATTGCCATGCGTTTCGATGAGTTCAACAGTATACGCCGACCCGTTATGTTTGTAGATCAATTCGATCATGAAGACAGTCGTGATATCGAACCCATGCGCGGTGGACACGGGGATACCTATTACTATCAGATGGTGGATTATATCCGAAAATATAAAGGTACACGCCCACAACCTGCGGCGGGAATATGCACCTCTATTGATATTGCCGGCGGCTTTGAACCGTGGGAAGCTGTTACGCCGACCTATCATAATCACCGGGGGAGCACCCTTCATCGTAACCATGCCGGATATGCCGGGACAAAGAACTATACCGATGAAACAGGGCGAAATGATATTGTTAGCTGCAAGGTTACACACGATAACGAAAACCTGTATTTTTATGTGGAAACTGCAGAAGCAATGACGCCCTATACGAATACCGCCTGGATGCGGCTTTTCCTGAACACGGACAGAAAAACAGAAACGGGTTGGGAAGGCTTTGATTATGTGGTAAATCGTTCATCACCCCAAACCGATTTTGCAACACTGGAACATAGCAGTGCCGGCTGGAACTGGAAGGAACCTGCCAAAATTATTTGGTACGGAGAAGGCAATAAAATGCATCTGAGTATTCCTCGCAGTGCGCTGGGGATTGAAGAAAATGAAAAACCGGACATCCGTTTCAAGTGGGCTGATAATATGCAGCATGACGGGGATATGATGGACTTCACCCTCTATGGGGATGCTGCCCCACCCGGACGATTCACCTACCGATATTATGAGAAGTAGGGAAACATTTCTATGGTAAACAGAAAACCGTTATTTTAGGCTGGGCGATATCATGACAAACAGAAGGTGGATACTGGTGATTGTTGTGCTTCTATTTGCATCAGCGGCTGCATGTGCCAATCCACTTGCCTTGTTTATGTCGCGGGCACACGCTCCTGTGTATACTCCAGGGGTACCGGTAGAGATTGTGGTGACTCTTGAAGGCGGACAGCCTGAAGGGATCAAAGCGATGGGTTTGTACGAGACCCTGCCCGAAGGGTGGCGCTTTGAAGCTGTAAGCACTCAGGATGCACAGCGTCCCTCCATCGTACCTATATCGGGTGACGGGCCGGGGCTGGAGTTTGCCTGGATAGCACCTCCCGCATTTCCCTGCTCTTTTGTTTATACGGTTGTCCCTGCAGCCAACGGCTGGGGCGAAAAAGAAATTCACGGGGTGTTGGAGTATCGTTTGGAAGAGGGAGCCTATTACCTTGCTGATGTGGTCACAATTATTACCGGACCCGAGGAGCAGAAGCCGCTATTGATCTTGCAGGGAGAACAGGTAATGGAAGTAATGCAGTACAGTGAATGGGAAGAACCGGGCTATACTGCGATGGATACCAACATGCGGGATATTTCCAGTCGCGTGGTAGTTTCGGGAAAAGTAGACGTGGAGCAAACCGGCACATACAGAATAAAATATCGCATCGCATCGGAATCAGGGAAACTGGTAACAGAGAAGGAACGTGTTGTGCAGGTGATCGAAGAAAAGGCCGCCCCTTTACCCTCTAAGTCTATTGCGGCACAGGCACCTGCCGTTACGGATCGTGATGCCCGTGTTTTATCAGAAGTAATTACAGATATTTCAAGAATCGGAAAAAATGAAAAACAACAGAATGAAAATGACGGAATAGTGAAAAAGCGTTTTTCTGTCTTGGATTTGAGTGCCTACCGCCCCGTTGTTTCCGGAAAAGGGGAAATAAAAAAAGATCGGAGCAGGAGCAAGGAAGTACAGGAAACAGAAGAGGGTACAGGACCGGTAGAACAGAAAAAGAGAAAGGGTGTAACTGGAACTACCGCTTTGCTGGAAACGGAACGAATAATAACAGCGTTAGAAAGACATAGAAGTGACGGATTAGTTCAGCAAGCGGGGACAG
>JAGLCZ010000179.1 GCA_023145975.1 Candidatus Hydrogenedentota bacterium
GGGCTTGTGGGGATGCTGCTTGCAGGCATGCTTTTGGGACCGAATCTTCTCGGGCTTATATCATCAGAGATGCTGGAGTTCGGGACGGAAATGCGTACGGTGGCACTGGTAATCATTTTGTTACGTGCCGGCTTAAAACTTAATCGTGCTGTGCTGAATCGCATTGGTTTGCGGGCTTTACTTCTTGCTTGTATTCCCGCATCCCTTGAGGCAGCGGCAATAACACTTCTTGCACCGCCGTTACTCGGCTTGGATTATCCTGCTGCGCTTCTTCTTGGAGTGGCACTTTGTGCTGTATCTCCTGCCGTTGTCGTTCCATTAATGCTTGATTTAATGGAACAAAAAAAAGGTAATGGTTCTGATGCACCCACCATGGTGTTGGCAGCGGCTTCCCTGGAGAATACGCTTGTTATTGTGATCTTTGGGATACTGATGCATTTATATATTGACAGGGCAGCCCCGTTGTTTCGAGCATTTGCCGCAATTCCCGTCTCCGTTTCCACGGGGATTCTCGTTGGGATGCTTACGGGAGCATTGTTATGTTTTTTGTTCAAAATAGTTAATCCCCGGGCTACCAAGCGTGCAATGGTATTGATTGCTGCATCAATGCTCTTTTTGCGTTTGGAGCAGCTTATGGGGGGGCGTATCCCCTTCGCCGCTTTACCGGCAGTGATGGCGATGGGCATTATTATCTTGGAATTACGTGATGAATATGCGCATGAAATGTCATCAAAACTTGCAAAAATATGGATTTTTGCTGAGATTGTGCTGTTCACTATGGTCGGCGCACAGGTCGATTTTTATGTGGCGATGAAGACGGGACTTTGGGGTATTGGCATTTTGGTCGTCGGGCTGACGGCGCGGATGATGGGTGTTCAGTTGTGTATGATGGGCAGCAGGTTTTCTTATAACACCCGCCTGTTCATTACAACGACGGCTGTTCCTAAAGGCACTGTGCAGGCAGCGATTGGAGCTACACCTTTGTTGATGATGACCGGTGCAGGAATGGATACGGGGCCCGGTGAAATTATTCTTGCCATTACTGTATTGAGCATATTGGTGACGGCACCGCTGGGTGCCTGGGCAATTTCTTATACCGGGGAACACTTTCTGGAGAAGGAATAGTGCTTTTTGGATTTCTCCATGCCCTGTTGTAATCGATGGACTTACTCGATATTCTGTACTTGCTCGCGAAATTTTTCTACCTCACCTTTCATCTCAATAATGTCGCGGCTAGTGTCTACGCTGCGCAATTTTGCGCCAAGGGTATTTACTTCCCGTTGCATTTCCTGGGTAAGAAAGTTAAGGTCACGACCGATGGCACTGTCCGCTGCCATAATATCGTGGGCATGTTCAATATGCGCTTTAAGACGTACCAGTTCTTCGGTTACATCCATACGTTCTGCCATCACGGCGACTTCCATGGCAAGCCGTTCTTCCTTTACACCTACTTCAGCGTTAATTTCTTCCATGCGGCGGCGTAAGCGTTCTTCATGGGATGCCGTCAGTTCTGATGCGCGTTCTTCTACGCGGGTCATGGATTTATGTAATGCTTTAAGGTGTTGTGAAAGTGCTTCCACAAGAGCATTTCCTTCACGTGCACGCATGTCATTTAATTGTCCCAGAGCTTCTTCAAGTGCGGAAGCGAGAATATTTTCTACCGCTTTCATATCGGGTTCTTCCTCAACAGTACTCATTACGCCGTCGAGTGTGATAAGTGTGTTGAGCGAAAGTGCATCGGTGGAACGCATCTCGTGCATCAGTTTACGTGAGGCTTCAATATACTGCATTGCCCGCTCCTGGTCCAGGTGAATGGGGGGCGTTATGCCAGTGCCTCGACCGTGTCGCACAAAGACATTTAGTTTGCCGCGTGATACATGTTTCTTGATGCATTCACGAAGACTTGTTTCGATCGATACCCAGGGGCCGGGAAGGCGGATGGAACAATCAAGAAAACGATGGTTGACACTGCTGATTTCAATGGTAACCGTTTTTCCTGCGATGCTGGCAGTGTTTCGCGCAAATCCTGTCATGCTTTTTGCCATGAAAATATATCCTTGTTGGTGTATCAATTCAAAATGTATCGTGTTCGCTGCGTATAAGCTTTAGTATATACTACCGCTGGGAACAGGGGCAATGTACGACTTGTATTATTGTCTTCTTTCAGAGTTCAAATAGATCATTTAACCTCTAATTGGACTCGTTGAAATAGGGACGAATTATAAATATAAATAATTGTTGACAAAGTCGCCAATTGTATGATACGCTACTAGTGGACACAGAGATATGTTTTGTTGAGTTTGCGCCTTTTAGTGTGTTTTTTGATGATGCGGCGCTTGGTCGGCGCAGGTCAAAAAAAGTAGTGAAGGTAAAGTGTTGACAAAATATCATATTTGTGTTAGACTTAATAAAAGTTTCGTAGATGAAGTGGTGAGAGCGAAATTGTATTTATATGAATTAAGGCTTTGTTTGTGATACTATTTTAATCAGTGTGGATGTTGGTTTGCATGTGTTAAAGGTGTACACCGATAGGAGTAGATGGCGTTTTGGGCTTTACAAAACCAAAAAAAGCGATAGGCTTGGACATCGGAACGCACACAGTGAAAGCTGTGTTGATGTCACGTGCCTCGGGTCGTCTGAGAATTGACCAAGTGACATGCGCCCCAGTGGACAGGAATGAATTAAACGCTGATCCCGTTCGTGCACAAGTAAGTGCCGTACGCAATGCGCTTGATGCGATGCCTGTGCTCCAGAGCCAAGTTGTTGCAGCCTTGACAGGGAATACTGTGGTAGTGCGTTATCCGCGGTTTACCGATGTACCGAAGGATCAATTTCAAGATGCTATTGATCGTGAGGCAAAAAACAACATGCCTTACGATTTGCGCGACATCTTTCTTGATTGGGTAGTTCTTGACGAATACCAGGAAGATGACCGGCAGCAGAAAAAAGTATTGCTTCTTGCTGCAAAGCACGAAGAAATAGAAAAGAGACTACAAATACTTCAGCTTGCAGAAGTGCAGTGCGGGGTGTTGGGTGTTGATTCCTTGGCATTGGCTGATGCTGGGGAAGCATGTGGTTTTCTGCCCGTTGGTGAAACGGTAGCAATTATTAATGTTGGACTTAATTCTTCGAGTATCCATTTTATTAAAGATGGTATCTCGAATTTTATTCGTGAAGTCAACTGGGGTGGTCGTGAAATTATTCAGGCAGTGGCTAAGGGACGCCGTTGCGATTATGAAGACGCCATCAAACTTGTCGAAGAATTTCAGCTGTCTGATGGGGCCGAGGACGACATGCCTGAGGCAATTGAAGCATTGGAAACAGAAATCAGTTTGGCAGATGATGATAGTGTCCCCATGGCAGGCGATCCTTTTGCAGATCTGGGTGGCGGTGGATCGTTGTTGGATCCCCTTGAAGAAGAGTTAGGCGACATGGGTGGCGGGGCTTCCCAATCCTATAATCAAGGTATGGGTGCTGCACCGGCAGCATTTGATAAAAAAGTAGAGAGTGTCGAAGAATTGGTTGCAGCTCCGCTGGGTCGTATGGGCGTGGAGTTCCGGCGGTCATTTGATTATTATGAACACCAGTTGTATGAACAGCCGGTGGATCGCATTGTGTTGGCGGGCGGGCTGGCAGATTTCCCACTTGTTGCAGTAACACTGAAGGATGAGCTGGGTTTTGGCGTTGTCGAAATAGCGAATCCTTTAGATAGCAGTTTACTGTTGGGTGGGGAAGATTCCCTGCAACCGCTGATTAAGCGACCTGCCCAGTTTGTTGTGGCGGTGGGATTGGCAGCCCGCGGTATGGTGGATTTATAAGGATGAGTAGTCATGATTAAAATAAATCTTTTACCCGTTGATCAACGTCCCGTTACCAGAACAGCTATACCCCACGTTCTCAGCCTTCTCGTGTTAATGGCGGTGTTGTTTTTTATGTCGCAAACCTATTTGAAGCTGGAGGTTGAACTGGCGGGTATCAATCAGCGAATTGCCAAGCAGGAAGAGGCAAAAGCTCAGTTGGATGCAACTGTTACTGAACATGAAGAACTGCAAAAACAGACGGCGCATCTACAACTTATGGTGGTAACCATACAGGGTATCCTGAAGGATCGGACAATTTGGTCCGAACATCTGCATCAGTTAATGGCGTTGACACCTGACAATATATGGTACAAACGCTTACGGCTTACAGAGCGTAGATTTACTGAAGAAGTTCCTGAGGTTGATCCACAAGGTGCCCCCGTAATAGACCCTCGAACAAAGAAGCAGAAAATAAAACGTCAGCAAGTTCCTCGTTCTATACTTGAGGTTTCTGGCTATGCTGTGGATGACGAAGGTGGTCTCAGTAGTACCGCTACATTAGCGGACAATACGACATCGGACACTACTTTTTCAGAGAAGTTTCAGTTGTTCACTTCTGATTTTAACGATACTGAGTTTGATGGATATCCAGTGCGTGAATTTATTTTTGAATACGTGATTTCATGAACAGTTTAGGTTGCGGGACTGCCCATGGGCGGCGAACCCGTATAGGTGCGCATGATAGCACGCGAGGTAATAGATGCCCATGATGGACATGCTTAAAGGTAAAATAACCCTGCAGGATTGGATTTTTGTGGGGTCGGTGCTTGCGGTTACTGCAGGTTTGTTTGTGGCTTTTTTCTTTCTGGTGTATGCTGGACAGCAACTTGCCGTCGCAGATCGCACTAAGGCATATGATTCAGTTACTGCGGAGTTATTGAAAGCGCAGGAGATAGACGCAAATATTGATGCATTGCGTGAAAATGCCGAAAAGATGAACGATCTTGTCTCTTTGTTTGAGCAGCGCTTACCTGAAAAGCGCGAAATACCAGCTCTTCTCAGGGGAATTGAGAGGCGGGCGAAAGAGTTGGGCTTGCGAATGCAGCTGTCCTCAGAGTCTACGCGTAGACAGGCCAATATTGAGGTTATTCCCTACGAAGTGACTGCTGTAGGTAAATTCCATGAGATTATAACCTTCATCAATATGCTCGAACGGGATGAACGTTATTTTAAAATTTCTGAAATTGACATTGGAGAAGAAGAGGAAGGTGTGTCAGAAGTGGTTTTTGTTCTTAGTACGTTCAGATTTATTCAAGAAGAGCTGGGTGACATGTAATGAATGAACAAAACAAAAAACAAATAATTATGGTGGGTGTGCTGGCAGTTTTGCTGGTTGGTGTGTTGGTATACCAATTCGTGCTGGTGGGTGATCCGCCCCCTGCAACTAGCAGTACGAAGCAGGATACAAACCCGGCAGCAACGCGAAAAACGACAGTTTTGCCCAGCGCCAATATGCAGGAAACGGAAGAAGTTGATATTGAAGAGTTGATTCAATCTGTTGAAGTACAGCCCATCGACTATAGTGCTGTGCGTATCAACCGTAATCCGATGGCACCCCTTGTAGGTATTATTGAAATCGATCCGTCAGGTGGATCGACTGCTTCGGGTGCCGAGATTAAGCATGTTGGTCGGCGAAAACGGGAAGTTACAGGAATAATATGGGACAGCGTACGACCTGTCGCCATTATAGATAATATGGTTGTACATGAAGGATATGTCTTTGCAGACGGCGTAGTGGTTCAGGAAATAGAGCCTACGCGGGTACTGCTCAAAATAGGCGAGACCATACGTCCGTTGGAAATGAAGGAGTTCTGATCTATGCTGCATTTGTTGCGCATCTCATTGATCGGGTTGGCGGTACTTAGTGTTACAAGTTATCTGCCTCAATCGTTGGCGGTTTCCGCTGATACAGGTAGTGGTTCCAATTATCAGCAGCGTAGTGAAGCGCTTGCCGAACAGTTGGAACAACTGCGTGGATCGGTTGTACCATCGAAGACCGTTGCGTCTTCGCAACAGGTGGCGTTGCCCGCTTCCGTTCAACAACAAAAAGAAGTGTTGTTGGCAAATTCGCTTACGGATTTGATAGTGCGGCAAGCGGAGCCTGAAACAGTTGTATCGGCACACTATGCTGCCGTCGATACACCGACAGTAGCACTTCGCTTAGGTGCTACCGACCTTCCAGCACCTGGTGAAGCAGTTGCTTTTTTTCAGATGGAAGATGCACCTGTTGCCGAAGAAGTGGTTGCTGATCCTGTGCAGCAAACCATTTCCGAAGAGGAACCTGTCGTACAGCCTCCTGCACCTCCTGCACCGCGTGTACAGACAACCGATCAGGTGCGCGAATCTCAGCAGTCATTGGTTGGGCAGCTTCAGGGATTGATGCGTGCTGTTTCCGCTGGTGCTGATCCTATGGAAATAGGGGTACAGTCGATTCAAACGCCTGAGGGTGGATTGCCAATGACTACGACACCCGTGGTGGATACGGCTATAGATACCGATCCGGTTACCGAAACTCCTGCCCGTCCTGTTGAGCCCCGTCCGAGAGTCGCTTATAAGGG
>JAGLCZ010000018.1 GCA_023145975.1 Candidatus Hydrogenedentota bacterium
GACTGGGACGCACAGCTTTCCAACTTCGTTCGCGTCATGCCCCGTGAATATGCACGGGTTCTGAAACAACAATTATAGGAGACACTCCATGTTACCCGATAAACCACATGGTTTTATGACTTTTAATCGCCAGGAGCCGGAGCTTCGTCCTGCTACTGAACGGAGCAAGGATTTTCAGGAGTTTTACAAACCCTTATCATCGGAACAAGTGCAGCAGCAGGCGTATCGGTGTATGAATTGCGGCGTGCCTTTTTGTCACAGTGGTTGTCCCCTGGGCAATATGGTTCCGGATTTTAATGATTATGCCAAGGATGATCGTTGGCGTGAAGCATTGGAAGTGCTGCATACCACCAACAACTTCCCCGAGTTTACAGGACGGATTTGTCCTGCGTTATGCGAAAGCTCCTGCGTGCTTGGCATTACCAATCCAGCAGTTACTATCGAAATGATGGAACGGGAAATAGCTGAACAGGGGTGGTCACGCGGCTATGTGCAGCCGGAACCCCCCGAAAAACGCACGGGTAAAAAAGTGGCTGTTATCGGTTCAGGACCGAGTGGTCTGGCTGCTGCACAGCAACTCAATCGTGCGGGGCATACCGTGGTGGTATATGAACGGTCTGATGAGCCGGGTGGATTGTTAACCTATGGCATACCAAATTTTAAACTGGATAAAGAGGTCGTATTTCGTCGTGTCGATCAAATGAAGAGTGAGGGAGTCGAATTTCGCTGTAACGCAGAGGTTGGCAAAAATGTACCTGTCTCCGAACTTAAAGACTATGATGCAGTACTTATTGCTATCGGTTCTACAAAACCTCGTACTTTTGAAGGGATGAATGTGTCCGGCTGGGATCTGAAAGGAATCTATCCCGCCATGAATTTTCTGACACAGCAGACACGTCGTGTTCTGGGTAAATCGATTGAAGATGAGGACATTCTTGCCACTGATAAAAAAGTAGTCGTTATCGGGGGCGGCGATACGGGTTCGGATTGCGTTGGTACCTCAATACGCCAGGGCTGTACCTCGGTATTGAATATCGAATTGTTCCCGAAACCCGGGGATGCCCGCCAGGAGAATAATCCCTGGCCGCAGTGGAACTTTTCATTACGTACCTCGTCAAGCCATCAGGAAGCTCCAGGTGGTGATTGCCGTGAATGGTGTGTGAATACCAAGTCGTTTGAAGATGACGGCAAGGGAAATATTTGTGCCATAAATACAGTCATAGTTGAATGGAGCGAGCCGGATGCTGCGGGACGCCGTACTATGACAGAAGTACCCGGTTCTGAGCGGCGCATCGAATGCGACATCGTACTGCTTGCCATGGGATTTACCCAGCCCGAAGCTGCACCCTTTTCTGAGGGGCTTAAGATCGAACTCGAAAAGAATCGCTTTGGTCAAGGTATTAAAGCAGATGCTGCGTATCAGACCAGCCAACCCAATATCTTTGCGTGTGGTGATGCACGTCGCGGTCAATCCCTTGTGGTTTGGGCAATTTATGAGGGACGCGAAGCTGCCCGAGCCATAGACTTGCAGCTTATGGGATTCAGCGATTTACCTTCTGTAAATGCGTTTGTGTACGACACCGTCCGCGCGATCTATTCTGAGAAGTAATCGCTATAGTTTCTCATTTTGAGATATATATTGCATAGACGGATTTTTCGGTAGGGAACTTCGCAGTTAAGTTATTTGTTCCGGGATCCAGCTTGTACACGATGGACTGATTGCCAATATGTCTGCGCCATGTGGCGGAACCTGGTGCAATAGCAGTTTGAGTGAGAATGTGATTGCTTCGCGTTCGTTCGCAATGATGATGTGTGCGAGATTTTGTAGGGGCGTACCTATGTGTCCGCCCAACTCTGATTTCCGGCTTGTGACTAAGTTGAACTTGGTTACACAATCCCTTTTGAAGTTGTACTTTTTCCTTTTAGAAAACGGGAATTATCCTGATATACTTCAGGTATAATTGTACCGTATGAGTACATGATCTGTCCGTCATCCCGGTTGCCGCGAGAAAAACAGGTTGCCTGGAAGTAATTGTGTATCCCTCATAGATTCTGGTATTTTATGCGACTCGTGTCTCGTCTTATAAAAACCGCAATGATGATGCCTGCGAGATTTTGTAGGGGCGTATTTATGTATCCGCCCGATTAAGATTTCGTATAATTTTCTCTTTCAAGCAATGAGGAGCTATCATGTCAATACCTTTTAACTGCAGTAAGCGGCATCAGCCTCCGGGAATTAAACTGTTATACGAAGATAGAGATATTATTGTTGTAGACAAAGTTCCCGGTCTATTGACTATTGCAACGGATAAAAAACAAACCCAGACCGCTTATTACCGACTGATGGCGTATGTCCGTAAAGGAAACGCCAAAAGCAAAAACCGTATATTCATTGTACATCGCCTGGATCGGGATGTTTCCGGAGTACTTATTTTTGCCAAGACCAGTGAAGCAAAGAAATACCTGCAGGAACACTGGGGGGAAACAGAAAAAAAATATATAACAGTGGTGCATGGAAAACCGGAGAAGTCCGAAGCAACTATCTCCAGCTATCTGACCGAAAATCGAGCACGTATTATGTATTCTACTCACGATCCCCAAAAAGGAAAATTGTCTCATACCGCATATAGGGTTCTTAAGGGAAATGAAGAATTCAGTTTGTTGGAAATTAATCTTCTGACAGGCAGGAAAAATCAGATACGCGCCCATTTGGCAGAGAGCGGTCATCCAATTGTCGGCGATAAAAAATATGGAAAGAAAAGAAGCGGGCATAAACGCCTCGCGCTCCATGCGTACTTCCTTTCCCTAACGCATCCTTATAATAAAAAACCGCTTGTTTTTGAAACAGAGGTGCCCGGATATTTTAATGCTTTGCTCAGCGGCAATAATGCATCACGGGAAAAAACACATCAATGATAGATAACGAAATCGGTTCATAAGAAAAACGAATTAGATTTTGGAATGTGTTTCGATATTAGGGAATCCATACTGTAAAAAAACTTTGCTGTACATCGTAAAATGAATTGACGTAATACCGTTTGTTTATGATAAGGTAATTCCTATGAAGTACCAAGACCCGCTTATATATGATGACGAGGAAATCCACGAACCGCCTATGATTGATCTTGCGAATCCGGAAGTGGCGCCTATAGCTGAAAAGAAGATAGTATATAATGATTCGCCCTGGTCTGCGTTGGGCATGATAACGCAGTTGGGATTGGTGATGGCATTTTGTATTGTGGGTTCCACGCTGGGAGGGGTCTATATAGATCGGATGATAGGTAGTAATGGCATTGCTGTTTTGATTATGATACCCGTCGGAATTGGCGCTGCCGTTCTTGCTGCTTGGCAAATTATAAGACAGGAATTACCGTGAATCCTTTACCCATATTTCGTGTGTTCGCCGTCCGTATTTCCTTGATGCTGACCATGGTGGCAGCACTTGTCATGTACCCGTTGCTTGGGCGTGTCGCCAGTGTCGGATTGCTGATGGGAGGTATTGCCGGGTCAGTAGTCTTTTGGATTACCGCACGTCAGTTGGAAAAACTTGCAATCCAATTTACTAATACTGTATATTTTGTCCCAGTGAAGTGGCGTATTGTGGGGCTGGCAATTTATGCCGCAGTATTAATACGCGGGTATACGTTGGACAAGGAACATTTTATAGGGCTCTTCGCGGTTGCTGCTGGCTTGTTTATGATACGGTTGGCGGTGGTAATCTTAGGCGTAACTGGACTGGACCTCCCCAAAGAGGAAGAAGATTCAAATGGATGAAATTGGTAGTCGGTTAGTATGGTACTATGTGCCGTTTACGGATATTGAAATACCGTTGAACGGCATCAATATACTTACACTGGTGAACTCTCTCCTGGTAATGGGAGCATTGTTCGCCTTTTGCCGCTATGCAATAAGAAATCTGGCGCTTACTCCGGGACGTGCACAGTATGTGGTGGAGCAGTTGGTCGGCATGTTTGACGATTTAGTAACTACTTCTTTGGAATTGGATACACGCGAGAA
>JAGLCZ010000180.1 GCA_023145975.1 Candidatus Hydrogenedentota bacterium
CTTTGCCACGCAAACCCTACTATCCTGGACGTTGATGGCTATGAATTAAAATGACGGGAATGATTAGTGCTGCGTGGAGATAATTTCCAAATTGTGTTTGTCCATACGAATCAACATGGGTTCCAGAGGAAACAGGAGACGCGGAAAATCAACGTTACGTCTTTGTATGAGATCCAATCCCGAATCGGATATGCCTGCAAGATAACAGTTTACCGAATCTTTCCGAAGATTGATGATGTACAAATAGTTTTCATCCTTATAACTTACATAAGAAGAGCGTACCCCTTCGATAGGATATCCAAATTCATTTATCGGACGTGCAATCTCCGGAAGTGCCCCGCTTTCCTGCGCCGCATCCATGGCATGTAAATACTCTGTCGGCAGGTTCATGCCCCGTACCAAAACGGTATTTGCAGTAGAACGAATCACATCGATTCGAGACAAACCACGTTCATTGTAGGGAATGGGTTTCCCAACACGTGCAACCGTACCGCCATCATCCACGTATTTGGAGAGATGTTCAAAAGTTGCGTCGGACACCGAAAGAGTTTCCGGCAGTATCAATATGTTCAGGGATACTAACGCGCCGTTCATGATTTGTGATTCCGTGATAAAGCGCAGGGTATACCCGGAAAAAGAAGCACCCTCAAAGGCGAATTTGGCGGATTTGAGATGCGGGATACCATCATCCATTATTTTGGATGCTTCACTGAATAAAATGCCGATCTGGGCAGGTTCCTGTTGGAATGCAGTAATAACAGACGCAAGCCGATTGATATCGTGTGCAGCAGTAACAAAGGCTTCCAGCGCTTCCGGATATTCCAGTACGGCACTATCCGCAGCCAATGCCATACCATTCCCCCCCGTCATGACAGATTCCCACAGGGTACTTTGTACCAGCGCATATCTCATTTCCGGTGAATCAACATCGCTTAACTTGATATCTCCCCTTAAATTAAGTATTGGCTTATTTGGCGTATAAGAGCGCATAAGGGTATGGTAAACATGGGAACTCGGATAATTTATTGCATACAGTGCTTCGCGTGTTCCTGATATGGTTGTGCAGCTATTGATGTCCATCATGCTTGCTGCATTTTCCCGATTAATACCGGTCCTTGTTTCTGCAGCCTGAAAGGCACTGTTGGAAAGTGTTAACGCGATCGGCAAATCCTGCGCGACGCGGGAAAGTTCCTGGTCAATACCTGCGAGGAAACGGGTGATCATCTCCCGTTGAAAAGACTGCCATTCATATTGAAAGGCACGACGGTTTTGATAACTGTGTTCCGGATCATCGCCACAAATCGTGATCTCATCATATTCAGCAAGATGGGAACGCCATAATCGGTTAAGATCAATACGATCCGGATATCGTTGCTGTATGTGCTGAATAAACTGACGACGCACGAATTCACCCCCATACTTAAACCGGGGCGTATCTGCAATACTGGCGCAAACCACCATGGTCTTACCCGTAAGAGCTTCAGCCAGTGCAACAAGACGTTCAGTATACAGGGTCCGAAAATCTTCATGAGCCATATTAACAAAACCAGGCTCCAGAAGTTCCGGCCATTGGTCCATAATATCCCCTGCTATTATATTCTGATCAAATTGTACAGCAAGGGCAATGGATTGATCCTTCGCAGCCTCGATCGTGCCCTGCAGTATATCCGCAGCCGCATCGGGTGATTCATTGACGCCAACTGTTTTTACTGCAAAGTTCAATCCATATTGATGAAGACGTTCTAGTTGTGCTGTTATTGAACTATCACTATCCAACTCTTTTCCAAATAGAAATACAGGCTGATCGGAAGCGTAAATACCGCCCTCTCGTATTTCTATTTTTTCTAAAGAAGGAGGCGTTACCGCAAAATCCATTTCAGAAAAACTACTGCCAAATACAACGCCTGCATGTAATGCATTACAACTGTTTTTCAGATAGACCACCAAGCGATCAAGCTTACGCCAATCTTGCATATCCAATGCGGTACAAGCTGCTTTCAGGGTACCCCGGGTAACCAGGAATTGTGTGTACAGTTGGTTTCCAGGAGATGCCGACGGGGAATCCTGAAAGGTTTTCTTTAATGCGTCCAGAAGTTCCCCGGTATGTTCAATATCTTGTTTCCACTGGCTACTACTTACTTTACAGAAAGGAAGGGAGCAGATTATTGTCGGGAAACTATCGGAATAATCTACCTCTACTTTCATTATGTAATTACCGGATGAGATATCAGAGCCACACCATTGAAATGTTATCTGATTCCGCCCGGCGTGTAAATTAGCTTCCAGAGCGGCACGATGAATAACCGTTGCTTCGCTATCTTCAATAATCACGTCGACCTGAACGCTTTGGTAGGGAATGCCTGCAGCCAAATTGACCTGAAAGGATATTGTTTCTTCCGGGACTGCCGTTTCAGGATAAACTACAGAAACCTCCATATGCGCTGGTGAATCACACTGAATCGTGGAGAACCATATTTCTTCAAAATCAGTCTCCGCGAACGCAATGTTTCCTGTGGTAATTCCACCTGCAATCAGGGTGCAGGCAAGCATAAGGGAGAGCGTGGGCAAAGCCACAATTACTTTTGACATCTACGAATCCTTTCCGTAACAGCATACTGCAAGACACAACACAGACGAATAGGGTAATGAAAAAGATAGACCCGAATCTTTCCGCCTGTTCCTTATTGTAGTTTAATCAGTACTCCTGTTTAAAGAGTTTAACGGAAGGGCTTGTACAGGTGTTGACATCAAATTGTAGTTTCTTATTTTACATACCACTTTTTCTGCCGTAATGCTTTATTCTGTAGAAGTTGACCGAAGCCGCCCTGATTGCTATGATTAGGTCTAACAGTTTATGAGGAATAAAAATATGCCGCAGTTAATCATTGAACAGCCAAATACCCCCCCCATGACCATACCTATTGCAGATCAGAAGGTTACACTGGGACGTTCCGAAGAAAATGATGTGGTATTGACAGCCGAGGAAGTATCACGCCAGCACGCCTATTTATCCCGTCGCGGGTCTCAGTCTATACTTACCGACCTGAAAAGTTTGAATGGCACCTATGTTAACCGACAGCGTGTATCAGAGCGTATATTAAAGCATATGGATGAAATTTGGTTCGGCAGCAAGTGCAGAATCCTTTTTCGTGATGATACTTCTTATGGGGCTTTGGAACTTCCTGAATCAGGGGAAGCCCCCTGCTCTGACAGTAAACTGGAAAAAAGTATTGATGGTATTCGTGAGGAGATGGACAGGGTCGGTATGAACATGACGCTAATCGGCATGAGAACACCTGTTCCTGACACAACCCTGCAGATGGCAACCCCGCCGCCCGTATTATCGCCAGACGATATTATACGCATGGGACGCGCCTACCGTCGTCTTTCCGCACTGCACAAGGCAAATCAGGTAATAACGTCAGACTTCGACCTGCAGACCCGCCTGTCAAAGATGCTTGATACTATCATGGAGGTATTACAGGCCTCCCGTGGTTTTGTGCTGCTGCGCAACGAGAATAACCAAGCATTGCATGTTATGGTAGCACGTCAGATGGGACGTGAACTCGGAGCCAGCTCGCCCAGTATGGGAATTGCCGGCAGGGCAGCGATTGACGGAGAACCCGTTCTGATGTCAGACAGCACGTCAGATCAGGAATTCGGAATGCGTGAAAGCATCATCGTTAACCAAATCCGAAGTGCCATGTGTGTTCCCTTAAAAGTTGAGAATCGTATTCTGGGTTCCATTTATGTGGACAGTGATAATCCAGCAATCACTTTTTTAGAAGAAGACCTCGAACTGTTTGCATCCCTGGCTTCACAGACCGCCATGGCTGTTGAAAATGTACGGCTTCATGATCGTTTTATCGAAACCGAAAAACGAAGAGAAAATTTGGCACGTTTTCTGCCGGGGGCACTGGTCGAAAAGTTAATGACAGAGTCAGAAGACTTAACGCTGGGAGGATTAAAAACGTATGTAACGACTATGTTCTGTGATATACGGGGTTCCTCACAAATTGCGGAACGACTTAGTCCTCAAGAATTAGTCACCTTGCTGAACGAACATTTTACTGCCATGACAGAAATACTTTTTAACTATGAAGGTACGCTTGATAAATATATTGGTGACGAAATCATGGCTATTTTCGGGGCTCCCATCTCCGTTGGGGATGAGGAGTATCGCTCTGTATGCGCTGCACTGGAGATGCAGGAACGTAACAAGGAACTTAATGCGCTGCGGCGTTCAGAAAATCGTCCAGAATTGCATTTTGGTATTGGTATTGATTCAGGAGATGTTATTGCCGGATATATCGGCTCGCCAAAACGTATGGACTTCACAGTGGTAGGCGACCGCGTAAACACGGCAAAACGATTCTGCGATATGGCGGGTCCCGGAAAAACCGTGGTGGGCGAACATACCTGGAACGCAATCAAAGATCGGGTAGAAAGCGTTGCTATGGGGAATTTTACCCTGAAAGGTAAAGAGCAAACCGTTTATGCCTACGAGATTCTGTCCCTTAAAAAAGCATAGGGTGCCCTGCAGTCCGGGCAAAATAATATTACATAAGAGTTGGGAAACCTATTTGTGAAAATCATGATTACAGGCGGCGGTACAGGCGGGCATACCTCTCCGGCAGTAGCCGTCATAGAAGAACTGAAACGACGTGATCCACAACTGTTATTACAATGGGTGGGCAAAAAAAACAGTATGGAAGAGCGGGTCGCTGCACAGCAGCAAGTACCCTTTCGTTCGATTCCCGTGGAAGGCTGGACACGTAAAAAATCACCACGGGTTATTATTACCGGTCTCAAATTGCTTTGGTCCCTGTTTCGAGTTTGGTTTTATCTGAAAGTATTTCGCCCCCAGGTAGTATTCGGTGTTGGAGGCTATGTCAGTTTACCCGCTATTTGGGTGGCACAACGACTTGGTATTCATACCGTATTACACGAACAAAACAAACGATTAGGATTGGCGAACCGCTTATGTGCCGCACGTGCATCACGTTTACTGCTGAGTTATCCGGATACGGTAGGAACCTTTCCCAAGGAAAATGCAAAAGTCGTTGGGAATCCTGTTCGTGCAGTATTCATGAATCCACAGGAGCAGCAGGAAGCACGGGAAACGTTAGGATTACGATCAGACATTCCTGTAATTTTGGTTGTTGGAGGCAGCCAGGGAGCACATACCCTTAACGAATCCATGATTAAGGTTATACATGATTTTGGGAAAGAGGAAGCGCAGTTTATTTGGGGTGCCGGAAAATCTGAAGCCATCCAGATGCGCTTGAAAGCAGAAGGGGCAGCAGCACTAACTCAGATACACGCCTTTATAGAGGATATGGGTACAGCATGTACTGCCGCTGACATCATCGTGTCGCGGGCGGGCGCTTCCACTACGGCTGAACTTGCCGTATTGGAAAAACCTTCAATCCTTATCCCCTATCCCCATGCTGCAGATAATCACCAGGAACACAATGCACGCGCCTTTGAAGCCGCAGGCGCAGCAGTAGTACTGTTGGATAAGGAATGCAATGGCGAATCACTCGGCACACTATTGCGGGAATTGCTCACCGACCAGAATCGTATTACTGAAATGGGGAAAGCTGCAAAAAAATTGGCAAAGCCTCTGGCAACGGAAACCATTGCAGAAACCATTATGGAACTGGTACATGGCAAGTAGAACAAAAATGCTATTTGAACCGGTCAATCACTAAAATATCGTCAACCGTTAAACGCCCGCCGTGGGGATTGGCAGGGGCAGTAGCCTTACCGATGGCAATCATCATGCTGACAACATGATCGTCAGGCAGGTTGATGAGTTTTCCCAAGGCAGAGAAATCAAAGCCTACCATGGGACAGGAATCGTACCCCATCGCTTTGGCAGTAAGCATTAAAGTTTGAGCAATGATGCCGCAGGAGCGCATGACCTCATCCCGTTGAACCTGCTCTTTATCACGATAGTAAGCATCAATAGCTGGAATGATGAACTCTTGAAATTCGGGAGGTGAATTTTTCAAATAGCGATGCGGCTCCTTTCGCCAGGCATTCAAATCGCCGCATAAGACAAGTAACAGAGAGGCATCCGTTACCTGCGACTGATCCCACGCAACAGCGCGTATTTCCCTGCGTAGTTTCGGATCATGTATTGCAACCAACCGCCAGTTCTGTGTATTAAACGACGTTGGCGATAACAACGCCAAACGCAAGAGTTCCTTGATCTCGGCATCAGGCATTACATAGGAAGGATCGTAGTGTTTAACCGCGCGACGTCCTTCAAGTGCATCGTATAAATCCATGTACAGACTTCCTTATTAGTGCAGGGGGTTATGCTATTCAACATCGGATTTGGAGTTACGCTTGGCAATATGTTCCCTGATTTGCCCGGCTTTGCGCAACGCCTGTTTATGGGCGGGATCAACCTTCAACGCCAATTCCATCAACTGAAGTGCACGGG
>JAGLCZ010000181.1 GCA_023145975.1 Candidatus Hydrogenedentota bacterium
AAACAGGATGTTACAACTGATTTTCAGCCTTACCACGTTGTGGTGGATATTTTTATTCCTCTACATTCCCGCTTGTTTCGGACTCATCATCATCGTACTGCTTCAAAAAGGTAAGGGGCAGGGGTTGGCAGGTGCTTTCGGTATGGGCGGTGGTATGGATACCATTTTCGGACCCCGCTCTTCAAAGAGTCTTCCTCAAAAGATCACCTATGCTTCTGCAGGCATTTTTATGGTTTTGGCACTTACCATGTCCATCCTCTCCGGTAAAGTAGGGCGTGCCGCTGCGCCTGCGTTAATAGAAGAAGTGCCGCAAGCCACTATGGAATCGTTATTTGCTCCGCCCACAGAATCTACAGATCCCCTCTCGGTATCTGTTATTTCTGAAGGGGAAGCGGATGCATCAGAAACAGATGCTGTGGTTCCAGTTCCTGCGCCGCCTTCTTTAGACGGTGTTGTAACAGAAGAACCTGCAGAAGAAATCCCGGTCGAAATAGTAGAAGACGCTGCGGAAGCACCCGTTGAAGCGGAAGTAAGAGTGGAAACACCGGCGGCAGAACCTGTAGTCGAAGCCGAAGTAAGTGTGGAAACACCGGTAGCGGAATCGGTAGTTGAAGCCGAAATAGTGATCGACGAAACCGCTGTTCAGGAAGGTATAGAGGATACGCCTGCTGAGTAATTTCTGAAGTTAACTTTTCAGCCCAAGGCGTACTACGCTTTGGGCTTTATTTTTTGTAGACAATCTTTTGCAACTCAATGTGGAACTGGTGCTATGGACAAAATTCTTATACGCGGTGGAAACCCTCTCAACGGAACGATACATGTCCGTGGTGCAAAAAACGCTGCATTACCGCTGATGGCAGCGTCCATCCTGGCGGAAAATCCCTGCGTTCTCCATAACGTGCCCTGCCTGCACGATATTTTCAGCATGGACAAACTGCTGTCGTTCATGGGCACCAAGATTGATTTTACCGGGCGATACATGACGCTGGACACAACGGGCATTGAGTGCCCGGAAGCCCCTTATGATTTGGTGCGCAAAATGCGTGCATCTTTCTTCGTTCTGGGTCCGTTGATTGCCCGATTCGGACGTGCCCGTGTTTCTCTGCCGGGCGGTTGTGCCATCGGAACCCGTCCTGTTGATATTCATCTCAAAGGACTGGAAGCATTAGGCTGTAAAATAGAATTGGACGAAGGATATGTAGTTGCAGAAGGAAAGTTGACCGGTGCATCCTATACCCTTGATTTTCCCAGTGTAGGGGCAACAGAAACCTTAATGATGGCTGCCTCGCGTGCAGAAGGCCTCACACGCCTGACCAATGTCGCCCGTGAACCAGAGATTGAAAACCTTGCCGATTTTCTAAACGCAATGGGCGCACAAATTTCCGGTGCAGGCTCGGATATGATAACCGTTGTCGGTGTTGATAAACTTAACGGTGTTGAGCATGAAGTTATTGCCGACCGTATCGAAGCCGGTACGTTTCTTATTGCCGGCGCAGCTACCCGTGGCGATATTACTGTACTGGATGTGAACGCCAATCATTTGCCGACCTTTCTCGACAAACTGCGTGAAGCAGGTGCCGATATTGAAGTCAGTGAAGGGAAAATTCGTGTTTCTGCACCCAATGGTCTACAGGCAGTAGA
>JAGLCZ010000182.1 GCA_023145975.1 Candidatus Hydrogenedentota bacterium
CGTATTGCTGCATCCCTGGAAGAAGATTCTCCAAAGAGAAGAAGTTGGGCAAGGGTATATGTAACGGTTACAGCGGTGGCGGTACTTGCAGTGGGTCTCAATTTTGGATATATGTATCTTGACGGCACTTCTACCATTGGAGCTCCGGAGCAGTTCTCTCATATTGCTGCTGCAGCACATCCTTCTTCGCCGGAGAATGAGCTTGCGTTATTGGTAGGTGGTGTTTCCGACGATATGTTGCCGGAGGATATTACGGCTCAGGTAGCATTGATCGAAGCGGCTATTGCTTCAAATCCCGACATGTATAATGCGGGGGAAGCGTTATGCAGGATTGCAGGCCTTGAATTTCATTGTTTGCAGCGCTATGGCAAGGCCTTTTCCAATTATAAACAGCTGCATACGGAGTATCCGCAGCTTTTTGATGACTGCCAGGAATGTGCTGCACGGTATAATCTGCTTGAAGAAGTGCGTAGTGAAGATTATGGACCGTTATACAGCCTTGATCTTGCCCGCAACGAAAATTCTTTTACCGCCTTTGAAAATATTGTGGCGGATTATCCTAATACAGTACTTGCCGATGCGGCGGTGGATGAGATGCGGTTATTGGTCCAGACCGCTCGGGATGACCGGGGAACGAATATGGCGGATGATTTGGAATTGGTGCGGGAGCAGTGCTCCAGTCCCATTGCTATGGCGCAGGTAGATTTAACGCTTGGTCATCATTACTGCAATATTCTTAATGATCGTGAGCGTGCCGAAGCGTGTTATAAACGGGTATCAGCCGGTGGTCATATATCGCTGGCACATCAGGCACATCAGGCGTTGTCCGAAATGGACTAGTCGTTTTTTTAATATTTTGCATCGGAGTTTTTCGGGTTGCGTGAAGGTTCATGGGTATGTGCCGTCCCGGAGTTGCTGACTTTTCCCTAGTCGTGTTACCATTGCAGTCTGATTTGCAACAGTAAGGAGTATGTCGGCGTGCAGGAACCCAAGGCCTTTGAACAATTACTGCTTCGGCAGGGGATCGTTGATGAGTCAAAACTCGAACGTGCCCGAAGTGAAGCAGCTAAAAATAATCTTTCTCTCGTATCAGTTATACCGCAGTTGGGTTTTTCCCGTGCGGAGGCTGTTTATGCTGCACTGGCAGATTTCTGTGAGATGCGCTTTATAGTTCCGTCCCGTGAGGGGCTTGATAAAGGGCTTGCAGAAAAAGCACCTGCACGTTTTGCTACCCACTATGGGTTTGTGCCTGTGCAGGAACGAAACGGCATACTGGTGGTTGCTGTCAGCGATCCTCTCAATCCGCAGCTGATCGATGATATACGCATGGTGCTTAAGTGTCGTATAGAAGCTGTGGTGACTACGCCCCAGGAAATTGTTCGCGCCACCAAAGAATTGTATGGAGTGGGCGCAGATACGATGGAGCGCATTCTGATCGATGCAGAGGAAGATGGTCCCGTTCTGACGATTCAAGGGGTAGGCGTTGGTGCAGATCTTGGTGATGATACTATTGACGCTTCTATTATCAAGTTTGTGAATGAGCTTATCCTGGAAGCGGTTCAGTCGGATACGACCGATATACATATTGAACCCTTTGAAGACAGTCTACGAGTGCGATACCGGATTGACGGTATACTGCATCAGGCACCGACCCCGCCGTCGATACAGGGATTTCACGCAGCTATTGTGTCGCGTATCAAAATTATGGCCAATCTCAATATTGCAGAGAAGCGCTTGCCTCAGGACGGGAAAATACAGGCTTCTTTCGGAGAAGATTATTACGATCTGCGTGTTTCCATATTGCCGACTGCCCACGGAGAAACGGTGAACATTCGTATTCTGAGCCGTTCCTCAATGTCGATGACTTTGGAGCAGATGGGTTTTTCTCCTGAGGACTTGAAGCTGTTCAACTCGCTCATTACAAAACCTTATGGCATCATATTGGTGACTGGTCCCACAGGTAGCGGGAAAACAACGACTTTGTATGCGGCTCTTGCCAAGTTAAATAGTATAGACCGGAAAATAATTACGATTGAGGATCCCATTGAATATCAGTTGCAGGGTATTTCTCAAATGCAGGTGCAGCCCAAAATAGGATTTGATTTTTCGCTGGGCTTGCGTTCTATGTTACGTCATGATCCCGATATTATGCTGGTGGGCGAAATACGTGATCATGAGACTGCCGAAATGGCGATACGCTCCAGTTTAACGGGACATTTGGTACTCAGCACGTTACATACCAATGATAGTGCCGGTGCTGTGACACGATTAATTGATATGGGGATCGAACCTTTTCTTATTTCGAGTACCATGGTGGCATCGGTAGCGCAGCGACTGGTGCGGCGTATTTGCCCGCACTGTGCAAAGCCTGTGGAGCCGGACCCTGCTTTGCTTCGTGCGGAATTCGGTGTTAGCGACAGTGAGATTGCAGGGGGGCAGTACCGGAAAGGAGAGGGATGCGAGGAATGTCTGCACACGGGGTACCACGGACGTATCGCTATATACGAAATTCTTCCCTTCACGGATCGTATTAAGGAGATGACTGTGAATCGTGCCAATGCTGCAGAGATAAAGAAAGAGGCATTGCTCCAGGGTCTGAGAACCTTACGTGCTTCCGGGTGGCAGCGTATTCATGCGGGCGAAACGACCCCTGAAGAGGTGTTGCGTGTTACTGCAGATTCTGATGCGCCGGGCGTGGAAAGTACCTAGGGTATGCCTCGTTTTGAATATGAAGTAAAAAAAGGTCCCGGAGCAATTTCCAAAGGGGTGATCGAAGCCGAAAACCAACGTGCAGCAGTGACACAACTGCGCGATATGGGATATTTTCCCATTCATGTGGCGGAGTGTTCAGAAGCGAAGACGTCCCGCTCTTTTCGTGATTCGTTAGTACGCATCCGCATTAAGGATCGCAACGTGTTTCTGCGGCAGTTGGCGAATCTTTCTGAATCGGGGATGATGATAACCCGTGCATTGCGTACACTGGTGGAGCAGACCGAAAATCCGAAAATGGCAAAAGTGGTGGATCAGTTGCGGGAAGATGTGCAGAAGGGTAACAGTCTTGCTGATGCGATGGAACGGCATCCCGATATTTTCCCGTCTATGTATTGCAGTCTGATACGTGCTGGTGAAACCGGGGGTATGATCGAAGAGGTACTTTGGCGGATTTGCATTTTTGGGGAGCAGGAAGAAGAACTGCGCGGCAAAGTTATATCGGCTATGGTTTACCCCATTTTCCTCATGGTTGTGGGTAGTATTGCTATTTTCATTCTCATCTCTTTTGTTTTTCCGAAATTCATAGATATCTTTGAAGATTTTAATGCGCAGCTGCCGTGGCCGACAGTGGTGGTCATGGGTATTTGCGATTTCATGGGTACCTGGTGGTGGGCGGTGATTTTAGCGGCAGTTGCAATTATTGTGTTGCTGGTACGCTACCGTCGCACCGATCCGGGACGCATGGCTTTTGACCGCTTTTTTTTGCGCGTCCCTGTTGTGAAAACGCTGATTATAAAATTCGAGATGGCAAAATTTGCGCGTACATTGGGTACCCTGCTGGACAATGGTGTACCCGTGCTTACGTCGCTGAAAATTACTGCCGAAACAATGAGTAACGTTCTTGTACGCAATAATGTTGCGGCATTGCATACCGGGGTTACGGAGGGAGACAGTCTCAGCGAAACTATGCGGGAGAGTATTTTATTCCCACCCATGGTGGTTAGTATGTTTGCTGTAGGTGAGGAAAGCGGACGAATCGGCAGTGTGGCAAGTCGTATTGCTGATGCTTATGATCTGGAAGTCGATCGTGCAGTGAAGGCGCTTACCGCCTTGTTCGAGCCGTTGCTCATTGTTGTTATGGGGATTATTGTGGGCTTCCTCGTGATTGCCATGCTGCTGCCCATGCTTTCCCTCAGTGCGGGTGTTGGTGCGTAGCAGCGTTGTATTCCCTTTCCGCGTTTATCAAGTTCAGAGACTGCCTTATGGTTTTGGGAGTTCTGTGTCCGCAGTCGTTGCGGGCGGGGGGTCTTCGCGGAGCAGGAGTACGCTGGGAAAGAGCAGTGGAATATTTTTGAATACGGTATGTCCCGAAATAAGATAGTACTGCAGCAGCAGGGTAACGAGATAAAGCCACGCCAGTATTTTCACTGCAATAACCGAAAGAATAAGGTAGCGATAAAAGAGAATGGGGATCAGAAAGTAGAGACCTATTTTTTCTATTTCCAGCGGTAGAAAAGCAGTTATTGCCAGTATCATAACCTGGATACTTTTGCCAAATGCAGCATCGACAGGATCGTCGCATTCCGCACAGCGCTTGAAAGTAAACCAGCCTAGAAAAGTCGAACACGCCAGAGTAATAAACCAGTGTGAATTAATAAGTGCACGCATGGTAACAACGTAGCCCGCTTCCCGGAATACCCTGAAGGCGATCTCCGGGAAAAGCCCTATCATGAACACAACCAGCCAGACCAGTAATGTTCCTATAGTCCAGAGCACTATTGTATTTTTATTTTCAGTCACGTATTTTCATATCCAGTTTTTATAGTACAGAAAAGCAGCATCAGTAAATTAACCCCTTCTAACGGGGATATTTTACCCTACCTGTCTTCTTTATGCCAATTATTCCCCGGGGCGGCGGGGCGAAGCGTGAGCACTACCGCCTCGGGCGGGCAATTATAGCGTACAGGAATATCTGTGGCACCTATGCCGGCAGTGGTATGTCCTGCCATATTTTTATAGTGCCAGGGGCCCCATATCTGGCTGCGTGTGCAGCGGGCATTGGCAATTACAGCACCTATATGCGGAAGTCGTATTTGCCCACCATGAGTATGTCCTGCCAAATAGAGGGAGACTTTTTCTGCTGCTGCTTGTGGAATGCATTCCGGCGAGTGGGCAAGAAGGAGGGTAAACAAACCTTCCGGACGGTTTTGTAACGCGGCTCTCAGGTCGTCGCATTTGTAGAAATGGGGGTCGTCAACGCCGCACAACCAGAAGGGAGTATCCTTATGCTGAAGCGGTATCCCTTCGTTGTAGAGTATGGAAAATCCTGATTCTTCGAGCAGCTGCCCGGTGATAAAACGGTCATGGTTACCCAGTATAGCGTAAATACCGTGCTGCGATTTTACGCCGCGTAACGCGGTGTGTAGATGGGGAGCAATATGATCTGCCGGTCCGAAGTAGCCATAACGATAATCCCCTGTCAGTACGCACAGGTCAACTTCGAGACCTTCCAGCAAGTTTCCCACGGCTTCGGAAAAATCAGGAAATCGTCTTGGAAAGTGGAAGTCAGAAATATGCAGGATACGGAATCCTTCTAAGTCTTCAGGCAAATGAACGACAGCAATATCGTGGTGAACCAGTCGCAGCTTTCGTGCATTACGAAGTCCCCTGCCATAGAGTCCCATTGCTTTAAGCAGGAACTGTATGCCGTATACCATGCTGGTAAAAATAATTCCTGCAGTTGCTGTTTCGTCTTTGCCAACGCCTAGTCCGCGGACAAGGCGTTCCCGCTCCAGGCGTTTTTTCCCGGTGCTACCTGCCCGGGCAGACAACGGGGGATTGGAGGATTTCGGTATCGTATTCTTGGGGACATGGGTTGTATCGGATAGCTGTTCAGCCATGAAAAGACTTTCTTGAAAAGTATATTGCAGCAGCTGCGGTATCACAGAAGCGGATAACGGAAAGCGTACGTGTGCATTTTTTTATGGCTACGGAAGTCATGGTCGTTGATTATAGCGAAGGCAAACAAAACAATTCCAGTACAAACGGTACTCCGTTTCTCAATTGTGTATTTAATTGATATTGTACATGCATGTGCGGCACGAGCCGTAAATTGATGGTTTTTTCGGTTCATCCGCAAAAGGC
>JAGLCZ010000183.1 GCA_023145975.1 Candidatus Hydrogenedentota bacterium
GCACACCGCCGGGAACTTCTATCAGGCTGGTGCGCGCATAATGCTTGTCGCCGTCGGTGATCTGCTTTAACTCGCCATGTACCGGGGGAACACTGGCTGTAACGACTTTTTCCACGGCTACATTTCCAGCACCTTTCGGAGCCATGAACGGCGGACGATCACGATAATCCTGGGGTTCCAGATTCGGTCCCCAATAATCCAGCGGTGTGCCGCCGAAAAAGGGTTCCGGCAATTCTATCCCGAGGGCTTCCATATCGTCTGCTGCTGCATCTTCAGCAAATGCAGATGAAACATTCATTACTAATGCCAGCGTCAATACACTCATACCCAAATAAAATCCCGTTCTTTTCATGATCTACTCCTTGATATAGGTTTCAGATTACTACATTTTGTTACACGGTATTGCCTGATCAGGCAAATCGGAAACTCCCGGATATCCAATATCCAGCGTGCCGTATTGTATCAGATCAGACACCACAAAGTTAATCTTGGTTTCACTGTATAACAAGACGAAAAGAAATGCAGGATATTCATTGTATTTTAAGAAAGGAGTATTGCCGCATTCATTTATCTCCATGGTTAATTGGCAAACAAATTTGCTACACTGCCATAGAAGTATCTATGGTTTATAGGCGAACTTTGGATTACGTTACACTGGGAAAATCATTTTATGAAGCATTTTTTTATTCTTATCTGTCTTTTGCTGGTGAGTAGTACACGTAGTACACAGGCAAATGACGTGCAAAAAGTACTTCCCCGTTTTCTCATATCTGCATCGTCGGAGGTGAAGCAGGACAGAAAAGAAATCCGTCGTTTAGAATATAGTCCCCGGGATTATGATGCCGCAACAGCATGGCAAAAACAGGTCCGTGCAGAATTGGTAGAATTGCTTCTTCTGAAGGGTTCCCTGGCGGATCGCGAACAATGGGATTTGGGGGTGAAAGTGCTTTCGACAACGGAGCAGCCGGGATACCTGCTTCGTGAAGTTACTTTTAACAGTACACCCAATCAACGTATTAATGCCTTGGTAACCCTTCCCCTTGGTTTGGGTACGGGACTCTTTCCCGCAGTAGTATGTATACACGGCCATAGCAGCAATCGGCGTAGTGTCTATGAAAGCGATACCATCTATCACGGGTTTGCAGCACGGCTTGCAGCTATGGGTATGGTAACCGTTGCTGTGGATGTGGGACAGCATGAAGTACGCAATCCCGATACCACGCTTATGGGAGAACGTCTTTTTGATCTTATCCGGTGTGTGGATTATCTCGAAAGTATCCCTGAGGTAGATCCCAAACGCATCGGCTGTGCCGGGCTGTCGCTGGGCGGAGAGATGGCCATGTGGCTGGGTGCTGTGGATCTGCGTATCCGTGCTGTCGTCAGTGCCGGGTTTCTAACCGTAATGGATCAGTTGGAACAGAATCATTGTCTATGCTGGAAATTTGACGGACTGCGTGAACGGGTGGATTTCGCCGATATCTATGCCCTTATAGCGCCCCGTGCGCTGCTTTGCCAAATAGGCGAACAAGAACCGCCCAGCCAATTTAATAAAGTGTTGGCAAAGCAGGCCTTTTCTGAAATATACCGTATATACGCAGACAAGGACGCGCCGAAAAAAGCGCGGCTCCATATACACCCGGGCGGACACGAAATGCACTTGCCGACTTTATCCTCGTTTCTTCTGGAAATTCTGGGAACCAGCCCATAGGATTTACTGCATGACCTGGGATTTGTTCTGAATCCTATGATGGATTGCGGTGTCGCTTTTCTGCTATTCTTTTTCCTTACGGTAATACTGTTCTGTACCGTTAATACAACGCACTGCCTTACGGGGCATTCACGGGAAAATATCTATGGTTATTTCGCATAAAAATACTATTGCACCTCACAATATAAGCATAGAAATCGGTATCAAAACCGATCCGGTTACCTACCGCTATTCCTATCCCTGGCTGTTTAAATTTATGCAGCGCCACGGACTTCATCACGTACAATTGGGCACATTTGTCGAGCTGTATCAACTGCCCGACAAATGGTTTGAAGGACTGCGGGAAGAAGCAGATTCTTATGAAATTTCCATATCCAGTGTATTTACATCGCACCGCGAACTGGGCGGTTTTTTTCGTGATGAACCGGGGCTGAATGAAGTAGCGTACCGCAATTTTGCGCGGCTTATTGAGGTGGGCGGCTTACTGGGTGCTTCCTGTGTAGGCGGCAATCCCGGTGCAGTGCTGCGTGACCAGATGGATACTAAAGCTGCCGGGGTGCAGCGCTACTTCGAAGCAATGAAAAAACTAATGCATCATGGGTGGCGGTGTGGTGTGGAAACGCTGACCTTTGAGCCTATGTCCTGTACTGCAGAGCCGCCCACATCATCAGACGAAATACGGAATTTTGCAGATACTCTCGATACCTATCACCGTAATACTCCTGAAACGTCGGCAATAGGTATATGTTTTGATACATCACACGGATATGCCGATGAGGAAGGCATTGTACGCGTGAAGCCTGCGGCGCTGCTGGAAGCCTCTTTACCGTGGTTGGCAGAAATGCACCTGAAGAATACAGATGACATGTACTGCTCTACTTTCGGATTCGGTGAAATGGAACAGGTACGCGGTATTATTGAACTCGATACGGTACGTGATATGTTATATCGAAATGCTGATCAATTGCCTCATCCCCATCTTATCGCCTATCTGAACGTTGACGGTCCCAATCTGGGTCGTGATTACAGCGATAAAATGCTTGAACAGGAACTGGAGGCTTCCATTCTCCATCTGCAATCTATTTTTTCTTCACCGGATCGCCCTTATAAAGCAGGGAACCCTATAACGGTACGCCCGTCTTCTTTGGACAAAAATACGGCACCATTGCCTGTACCCGACAAAGAAGTTTTTGTTGCATTTTCGTTGGAAGCCGCTGATTTGACTCATCTCGAAACTGATATTCGTTCTCTCGAACTTGCCGGTGTAGAATACCTGCATCTTGATATTATGGATGCGCACTTCGCACCTAATATGCCGCTGGGTCTTGAAACTGCAAGGCAGCTGCGTGCCGGGACCTCCCTTCCTTTCGATGCACATCTCATGGTAGACCTTAATGATTTTTTTATTCGTCAAGTAAATGAGTTGGGGGCAAATATGGTCTCTGTTCATGTGGAATCCTGCAGCCACCTCGACCGTGCACTTGCATTAATTCGTGCATTCGGCATGCGTGCCGGTGTTGCGATGAATCCTGCTGCACCGCTGCAGGTACTGGACTATATTCTTGAGCGCCTTGATTTTGTGCTGCTTATGACCGTTAATCCCGGATTTACCGGACAACGGATTACCCCGGCAAGTTTGAAGAAAATTGCAGCATGTCGGGATTATTTACAGGAGCGGGGTGCAGCTATCCCCATTCAGGTGGATGGCAATGTCAGTTTCGATAACATTGTTCCCATGGTAGCGGCAGGGGCAGATATATTGGTGGCAGGAGCCAGCTGCGTGTATGATTCCGATGCGGGCATACTCGAAAATATGGCACAGGTGCGTACCCTTGCTGCACAGGGGCTTAGCGAACGGACAAGTAAATAGCTGAGAAGGATAGAACTTTCCCTGCACACTATAGTTAAGTTTTCGTTCCCTACTCCTTTAAAAATGGAGGGCGGCGAGACTTGGGCTTCCCGCCGCCCAGCAATACAGGGGGAATTTGTTGCCGTGTGATACCGGGCATTGATTTTAAAGGAGCACGGTTTTCAGGATCAGGGTTGTGTCCAGGGCTGAGGAGGACACAGGGTAGTACCCGGTACACGTAGACTCGGTTTCAAATTCCATAAACAGTGTACCACAACATGTTGCGTTTGTCAAGTCTTTTTTAAAAATAGTTTTAAGAACGTAAAATATCAACAAATAGTGGGTTCTAAGTACTTCTACAGAATACATACACCATATATTGATGGTAAGGACGAAAAATAGTATTCATGCCTACTACAACATGTTGTGTTGATGGGCGAATCCTGTTTTCCGGGTAAACAAGAGGTATTGGGGAGCCCTACAGCACTGCCATAAAAATATGACGCCGCGTGTTTCAGCTTCGAATTAGCGGGCTGCTTTTAGAGGACGGGCAACAGGAATGCGTTTCAGATACGCCATTGCACTGATGTAGCGAGCGTTGTTGTATAAGGAAAACCCGTTGGTATTTTCTTGTACATTATTGGTTTCGACTGAAAACTGCGGCGTGTCTATCTCTGCCGCATGAGGCCCGATCCCATGCAATACAAACCCTTGTGTGTCAGCAAAGGAAAATCCCCGGGGCAGCGCAACAGGGGGACTGTCAGACTCACACAGTCCTGCGATCAGGCATAGGTCATAGGGGTTATTACCCAACACCCAGTTCAACTGATCGTAAACGAAGTTTCTGTATTCGAAACTTGCAGTATATCGATAGGCCTGTGCCATAAATTCCACGGCAGTGAGAATACGTGTATTGCT